>NZ_JBFAKV010000038.1:0-60240 GCF_040655895.1 Streptomyces sp. NPDC050264 | reverse complement strand
CCCTCCCATCATCGCCCGAATCCGGCCGCGCCTGCCCGGCCCCTGCCCTGCCACTGCCACTGCCACTGCCACAACCCGTCCGCGAGGACGCACCGCCCATCGATCGCCTCGCCGCTCTCCCCGGCCGCGAGGTTCCCGCCTGATCCGCGGGTCGGTCCGCCTCCCGGTAGGCACGAACAACAGCTTCGCTCCTCCATACGTGCCCGCACGTTTTCCCTGGTGGTCGCAGGGAACTCGCGGATGCAGGGGTCGCCCGAAGGCGTGGTGGCCCCACCAGTAATGACGAGGAAGTGACTTTCATGCTCAAGGCCATCGCAGACGTGATCAGGTCCATCGGTGGAGCCATCGCCACCGTGGTGACGCTCCCCTTCCGCGCCGTGGCCCGCCTCTTCGGCGGAGCGTCCGACTCCGCCCACGGCCGCCACTGACCGACGCCGATCGGCTGATCGGGCCCGCTGCACGGCCCGTCGGCGCCGCCACTCCTTGAACCTGTCCCCCGCTCGCATTCCTCGCTCGGCTCTACCGGTGCAGGCGAGGTCGTACATCGGGTGTCCTGCGCGGCGTCATGAGCCCGGCAACACCGTTGCAGCGCGCCCTTACCTGTCAGCCCGCACGCCCCTGCGCAAAGTCGCGGCCGATCCGCGCAGGCTCGCCACGGACTGCGCGGACACACGTATCGAACTCGTGCGTGACGTCGGCTCATACGGTGGAACGCAGGTGTGTCTGCGCCCACTGTCGAAAACTCGTCAGTTCGATACCCAGCGCGCGGGCGAACTGAGGCCGGGCGGGCTGGCCGACCACCTCCATGAACTCGTGGGTCGCACCCATGGCAGGCATGCCGGCGGCACGGGCCTGCTCCTCGGTCATGTCCGGCGCCGACAGCGGAACCCCCAGAGCGGCGGAGAGTACGGCGGCGATCTGCGTCATGGTCAGGTAGTCACTCGCGAGCTCCAGCTCCATGCGGTGGTATCTGTCGGGCGCGGACAGTGCGGCTACGGCGGCGCGGCCCACGTCTTTGGCCGCTACAAGCGCCAGGTGTGTGCCCGGTTTGACGACGGTGACCAGCCCGCCCTCGACACCGCGCGGGAAGTAGAAGCGCGTGGACGGCTCGAAGTTCTCCATGAAGAACGCCGGCTTGATCAACGTCCAGTATTGAAAGTCCAGTTCGCGCAGGCGGTCCTGAATGGCCGCCTTGGTGCCCAGTGGGTTCTCCATCATGGCCCAGCGCCCTTCGGCCCAGCCCGGAGCCTCGGTGTGCCGGCCCACCCCGCTGGTCGTGGACTGGACGAACTGCTCCACACCGGCAGCCATCGCGGCGGTCATGAGGTTGTCCGCCTGACGGACCTCGCCGGCGAAGTCGAAGCTCCCGTCGGTGAAGGCGGGCATCTGCACGGAGAAGACGGCACGTACGCCGTCCACGGCCGCCTTGAGGGTTGTCGGGTCGGTCAGATCTCCCACTATCAGGTGGGCGCCGAGTTCTTCGACGGCACGTGCGCGTGGTGTGTGCGGGTCACGCACCAGGGCCCGCACCGGCGTTCCCTGCGCCAGCAGGGCGCGGGCGGTGGCACCGCCTTGTCGGCCAGTGGCCCCGGTGACGAGGACGGGTGTCGCTTCAGTGGTCATGAGTGCATCTCCTCAGCAGTGCGCAGCAGTACGCAGCAGTAGTACGCACAACAGAAACGGCGTGGCCCGCCGTTTAACCTCCGCTAGAATATGGCGGGGCCCGCCACTTATCAATGTTGGGGAGAACATGACTGGTCAGCGCTCGGACGCGCGCCGCAATTTCGCTCGCATCCTCACCGTGGCCGAGGCGGAAGTGGCCGCCCACGGCGCAGATGCCTCCCTGGAGCAGATCGCCCGCGTGGCAGGCGTCGGATCAGCCACCGTGCGACGCCACTTCCCCACCCGCAAGGCACTGCTCGAAGCCGTCTTCACACAGCGGATCCACGCCCTGTGCGAGCTCGCCGACACGCTCCGAGGTGAGGCCGACAGCCGCGCCGCCCTCCTGCGCTGGCTGCGCGAGCTGCTGGCCTACTCGCTGGCCGCGCGCGGCCTGGCCGACGCTCTCTCCTACCAACCGCTGACGGACGCGTCCGACGAGACCGGTCAGGACTCCTGCGCGGCCGTCATCGAGGCAGCCGGTGCCCCGCTGCTGCGCAAGGCCGCGGCCGACCGGACCGCCCGAGCCGACATCACCATCCGCGATCTGCTCACGCTCATCGTCGGTATCGCCCTGGCCACCGAGAACCACACCGACCCGACCGTCCAGGCCGACCGCGTCTTCCGGTTCGCCATCCAGGGCCTCGGCCCCACCGACACGTAACCCGGGATCCTCGTGGCCAACGGGTGCTGTCAGCCGACCTGTTGTGCTCCGTGGACCACTCCCGCCTCTGCCGTCTGCGACGGCCGCATCGAGGACGACTGTCACGTCGGCGGGCCGCTTGACCCTCACGTGGCGTCAGGCCGCATAGTCGGTGCCGTGGCGGATCACTGGACCGTGGGGCGCGTGGCCGAGCTGGGTGGCGTGAGCGTCCGCACGCTGCATCACTACGACGAGATCGGGCTCGTGCGTCCGTCGGCGCGGACCGCGGCCGGCTACCGAGCCTACTCGGCCGGCGACGTGGAGCGGCTGAGGGAGGTGCTGGCCTATCGGCGGCTGGGCTTCGGTCTGCGGGAGGTCGCGGAACTGGTCGGCGACCCGTCCACCGACGCGGTCGCGCGCCTGCGCCGGCTGCGCGAACTGCTGCTGGATCGGCGTGATCGCGCTGATGCCATGGTGGCGGCCATCGACAGGGAGCTCGGTGCGCGGGCGAAGGGACTGAAGCTGTCACCGGAGGAACAGATGGACATGCTCGGTGTGCGACTGTACGACGCGATCGGCGGCGCCTACACCGCGACGCGGCGCACTGAACCGCGGATCGCCGCGCAGATCCTGGACGCGCTCGGAGAAGCGCGGACTGTGCTGAACGTCGGGGCCGGCACCGGCTCCTACGAGCCCGCCGACCGTGACGTGACCGCGGTGGAACCGTCGGCGGTCATGCGGGCGCAGCGGCCCATCGGCGCGGCGCCGTGCGTGGCCGCCGCCGCGGAGAACCTGCCGTTCGAGGACCGGTCCTTCGACGCCGCGATGGCCGTCTCCACCGTTCACCACTGGGGCGACCCGGTGGCGGGGCTGCGCGAGATGCGACGCGTGGCCCGCCGCGTGGTGGTGCTCACGTTCGACACCGATGAGCCCGGATGGCAGGGCCGGTTCTGGCTGACCCGCGACTACTTGCCCGAGTTCGCTGCCGTCCTCGCAGAATTTCCCTCGCTTGGTGGGATGGCCGACGCGATCGGCGCTCGCGCCGAGCCGGTCCCCGTCCCGTGGGACTGCGCCGATGGCCTCTTCGAAGCGTACTGGCGCCGACCAGAGGCGTATCTGGAGGATCAGGTGCGCCGCGCGATATCGGTGTGGACGAGGGTCGGACCGGAGGCCGAGCAGCGTGCGGTGCGAAGCCTCGGCGACGACCTCGACTCCGGCCGGTGGGCCGAGCGCAACAGTGACCTCACCGACCTCGACGCGGCAGATCTCGGCCTGCGCCTCCTCATGGCCTGAACCGCGCCGCAACTCCGGGGTGTTGACGCCTGCCATGTCGGCACCCGAAGCTCCGCGAAGTGGTTCGGCGCGGCGGCGACTCACGTGCGCGTCCCGCCCCGACGGCGCGGGACGGGCCGATCTTCGACACACGCGACGTGCCGCGTGACACGCTGGCCCCCGGGGGCCCGTGATCGTCGAGGAGGTTTGCCACGTGGCGCAGCAACAACCGGTGGAGACTGCCGGTGCCCCGGACGTCCGTGCCGAGGAGAACCGGCTGCGCAAAGACCTCGGGTTCTGGGGTCTGACCGCGATCGGCTTCTCCAACATCCTCGGCTCGGGCTGGTTGTTCGCCGCCATGTACGCCGCTCAGACCGCCGGCCCCGCCGCGTTGCTGTCCTGGGTCGCGGCCGGTCTGCTCTGCGCACTGGTGGCCCTGGTCATGGTCGAACTCGGCGCCACCAGGCCGGAAGGCGGCGGCACGGTCCGCTGGCCGCTGTACGCCAACGGGCGACTGGTCGGCACGGTCGTCGGCTGGTCCGTCCTGCTCTCGGTGGGCGGCACCGCGGCCGAGATCAGCGCGATCATGCAGTACGCCGCCCACTACGTGCCCGGGCTGTACCACGGCGACAGCCTCACCGCGTCGGGCCTGGGCGTCGCCGCGGCACTGAGCGTGCTGCTCACCGCGCTGAACTGGTTCGCGGTGCGGCTGTTCGCACGCGTGAACAACCTGGTGTCGGTGTTCAAGGTCGTCGTCCCCGTGCTCACGGTGGTCGCCCTGTTCCTGTCCGGCACCCACGCGGGCCGCCTCACGGACCATGGGGGATTCGCCCCGTACGGTTACGCGGCCTGCCTCACCGCCCTCGCCGGCGGCGGCATCGTGTACTCCGTGAACGGGTTTCAGGCCCCGCTCGACTTCTCCGGCGAAGCCCGCAATCCGCGCCGCAACGTACCCGCCGCCGTCCTCACCGGCATCGGCCTCGCGGTACTGGTCTACCTCGGACTCCAACTCGCCTTCCTCTACACCGTGCCGGACTCGCTGCTCGCGCACGGCTGGCAGGGAGTCAACTTCGAGTCGCCGTTCGGCCAGCTCGCCCTCGTCCTCAACCTGCACTGGCTGGCCACCCTGCTCTACGCCGACGCGGTGGTCTCCCCGGGCGGCTCCGCCTACGTGGGCGTCGCGATCGACGCCCGCCACACCTACGCCCTCTCCAAGAACGGCCTGCTGCCCCGCTTCTTCATGCGCATCGACCCCCGCTCCGGCATCGCACGCCGCGCCCTGGTCCTCAACCTCGCGGTCATCATCGTGTTCATGCTGCCGTTCGGCGGCTGGCAGGACATCGTGAGCGTGATGGGCGACATGTATCTGATCATCTACGCCGCCTCGGCGGTCGCCGTGGCGTCCTTCCGGGCACACGACCGGGAGCGTGGTGTGCCCCTCGCCGACGGCCACATGCCGGGGGTGCGCTGGATCGCACCCGTCAGCTTCGCCGTGGCGACCGAGTTCGTCTACTGGTCGGGCTGGGACGACCTTCGGCTCGCCCTGCCTCTCGTCCTTGCCGGTGTCCCCCTGTTCCTGCTGCAACGACGCAGGACGGCAGGCAGCCCCCCGGCCCAGGAACTACGTCAGGGCGCCTGGCTCGTGTTCCACCTGGCGGCGCTGACCCTGTTGTCGTGGCTCGGCACGTTCGGCGGCTCCGGACATCTGCCCGCGCCCTACGACTCGCTTCTGGTGGGCGTCGCCGCCTTCGCGGTCTTCGGATGGGCGGTCCGTTCGGGAGCCGCCCACCTCCGCACGAACCCGGCCCACTGAGCGAGGACAGGCGTTCACGCGCCCGGCCCCGGGAGGGATCGCCCACCACATCCCCCCACCGGCACGGGAGTTGGAGGTGGTTTCGGCTCGTGCTGCCGCCCGGCTGAATGCCCTTTACTACCGACTGGAGCAGCCGCCTCTCGGGCAGCCTGTACCGGAAGGAGCCGCGCCCGGCTCAGCGGCGTCGTTCCTCGGGCCACGGCCGAAAACGCCGCCGGCCGGCTTCCGCCGCCCGCTCGGCAAGGCGCCGTCGCAACCAGCCCATCCAGAACCCCAAGGGAGTCACAACAAGTCCCAGCAGCAGCGCCATCCACCAACCGATGCCGGCACCCGAGAAGCGCAGCACCAGCACGACGACCGCGTAGACGGCCGCAACGATCAGGACATCCCGCGTTCTCTTCGAGAGGTTCATCCGGGCCGGATACCCCAGCATCCGACGAACACGACGAAGGGGCGCCCACGCGGTCACAGTTCGGCCAAGCCGGCGACGTCACGGCTGCCCCGCGCAGCAGGCTTCAGCCATGACAACTCCAGAGCCGGGCAAGTCTGCAACATGGGCGAGAGTCCTTGCCGCGATCGTCCTCCTCGTGATCCTGCCGCTCGTGATCTGGGCCTTGTACTCGATATCGAGGTCAAGCGCCGTTCCCTGGTGAAGCCCGTCCTTGACCGACCTGCGTCGACCGGCCCAGCACCGTGCTGCCCGCAAGGTTGCCGAAGACACCTCCCACGGACCTGGCTCGGCGCGGCACATACCGTCGGAGTGGCAGCCGGCCCCGGAATCCAGCAAGGCCCCCACAGCCGCCGCCCACCACACCACCTCCACGGCAGCAGGAGACAGCGGCACGGTCACCGTGCTGTGCGTCGGAGGCTGTTACCAGTAGGCGTCCGACACGTGGATCTGCCTGACTCCGACCAGCGGCTTCACCGTGGTTCTACGCGACCCTGACCACGTACTTGCCCTGCACGCCACCCGCCTCCAACGCCCGGTGTGCCGCCGCTGTCTCCTCCAGAGGGAAGACCGTGTCCACCGCCGGGCTCAGCTTCCCCTCGACGACATGGCGGGCCAGGTCGTCGAAATGCCCCTGCGTGGGGTTGCCGCTGAAGAAGCGCACCCGGGCGTGTCCGTGGACCATGCCGGCCGCGAGGTAGCCGAGCGACGCAGCGGGTCGTTTCAGGTCGAAGGCGATGGCGACCATCCGCCCGCCGGGATCCAGGAGGCGCCGGAAGGCCCGCAGGTCGGTCCCCGCGGTGTCCAGGACCACGTCGAAGCGGCCGAGATCCGTCGGCCGGACGGTTCGGTGGTCGACGGTGTGGTGTGCGCCGAGCTCGCGGACGAAGTCGAGGTTGGCGGCGCGGGCGAGGGCTGTGACCTCGGCGCCGTACGCCCGTCCGAGCTGGACGGCGGCGTTGCCGACGCCGCCCGCCGCGCCCCGTACGAGGAGTCGTTCGCCGGGGCGCAGCCCGGCCTTGTCCCGCAGGGCGGTGACCGCCGTGGTGGCCACCGGCAGCGCGGCGGCGTCCACCAGATCCAGTCCGTCGGGGACCCGGCCGACCCGCTCGGCGGGCACGGTCACGTACTCGGCGGCGCTGCCGAACCCGGCGGTGCGGCCCAGAACCCCCCAGATGCGGTCGCCGAGCGCAAACTGCGTTGCTCCGGTACCCAGTGCGGCGACCTCGCCGGTGAAGTCCAAGCCGACGCGCAGGGGGAACTTCCGCCCGGTGACGAGGCGGAGACGGCCTGCTCGGGCTGCCAGTTCGCCGCCGTTGACGCTGAACGCGCGGACCTTCACAAGGACCTCGCCGGGGGCCGGCTCGGGGCGTGGGACCCGGCCCACGTAGAGCACATCGGGGCCGCCGTAGCGGTCGTAGAGGACTGCCTTCATCATGCGGTCGTTCATCGTTCTGCCTTTGCCGCCGGTGACCGTACGGGGATGTGACACCGACCGTAAGCTCGTAAGTGGACACAATCGTCCGCTTGGACCGGAAGCGAGAGACAGTGATGGTGGAATCCTCTCGGATCACAGCTCAGGACGGGGTACGGGCGGATGCCCGGCGCAACCGGGAGCGCGTCCTCGTCGCCGCGCGCGCGGTCTTCGCCGAGCACGGAATCGATGCCCCGATGGCGACCGTGGCCCGCCGGGCCGGGGTCGGCGTAGCAACGCTGTACCGGCATTTCCCGACCCGGGACGCCCTGGTGCGGGGCGCCTTCGCACAGCAGATGGAGACCTGCGCTCGAGCGCTGACCGAGGCTCTGGCCGCGCCTGACCCATGGCAGGGCTTTCAACACCTGGTAGAGACGGTCTGCGCGTTGCAACGGGAGGAACGCGGGTTCCCGGCCGCGTTCGTGGCGGCTTTCCCGGAGAGTACGTCGGAGCACGCGCAGTCACGGAAACAAGCCGAGCGGGACTTCATGACCCTGGTACGCAGGGCTCAGGCGTCGGGCGCGCTGCGGGCGGATTTTCACCCTTCGGACCTCGCCGTGGTCCTGTTGGCACACTGCGGTCTGGTGACCGCCGTACCGGGTGACGGTGCAGCGTCCCGGCGCCTGGTGGCCTATCTGCTCCAGTCGTTCCGCGCCGACGCGGCCAACCAACCACTGCCTCCGCCGGCCGCGCTGGCCCTGCGCAGTCTCCCGATCGCAGCCGACGGTCCCCAGCGGCGGCGGTCCTCCAGAGCCTGACATGTAGCGCTGCCTGGCCCGGGCACGTTCTGTCGGCAGGGCGGCTGAGAGTCGTAGCCTCGCGTGGAGGTGTGATGCCCCACGTGAACTACCGGCTCGTTCATGGCCCGTGGAGTTCGGTCTCCCAAGCCTGAAACGGCGGCTCGACCTCGTACGTCGGGTCACAACAGCTGCGGATCCACTGTGCGGCGCGGTACTGCGCATCCCCGTCGTTCAGCACCTCTCCGTTTGTATCGACTTGCAACACATTGGTGTAGATCGCGAAAACCCGCTCCAACGGTGAACCGAACTGGAAGAGAGCGGGCCGGTAGTCAAACCCGTCGAGCAGATCGACGTCGATGGTGCCGTTCGCGAGGTAGAAGGCGAAGAACCGAAGCGAAGCACGTACGTCGACGGAGAGATGTCCCATCAGCACATCATGTCTGGCCGGGTCGACGGACCGCTGCCGCCCCTGGCTCGGCGGTGCTGTTCGGTCGGCTGTCCCCGAGCCCCGGGCCTCGCCGCCGTTCTGCGGATCGGCCTCCCGCACGACAAGGTCGGAGTAGGACACACGGCCGGCGGACCACAGCGAGAATGGACAAGCGGGGCCCGGTCCGCATCGGGCGGCCCTGACCCCCGCACCCCCGCACTCGGCCACCTCACGGGAGCTGCTCATGACCACAGCACGAGACCTCGCGATCATCGCCCTGAACGTGGCGCCCGACAGGCCGGTGGAGCCGGGCAATCTGTCTCTCGTGCTCGCGGGCGCCGAGGTTCTCGACCTCATCGCGGCCCGGTCCGTAGTCCTTGACGGCGACCGCATCCTGCCGGGCCCCCAGTCGCTCACGGGCGACCGTCTGCTGGACGAGGCGGCCTCGGCGCTCGTACGGCAGGAACCGTACGAGGCGGTCGAGGACTGGCTGTGGCGCCGCGGCCGCGGTCTGTCCTCGGCCTACGTCGACGAGCTGGAACGGATCGGGCTGACGACCCGCCCGCGAGGCCGCCGGATCCCCCTGCGGACCGGGCGGACGGAGCTGGCCGACTCGGCCGCCCGGCGCGAGGCGGAGGAGCGCTGGGCTTCGGGCGAGCCCACGCTCGCAGCGCTGGGCGCCGCAGCCGGAATCCGTGAGGAACCGATCGAGGGCCTCACCGAAGAGGCCGTCACCGTGCTGGCCGCTGTCGGCAACGCGGTGCAGGAACTGGAGGCCGTACGGCAGCGGAAGGTGATCGAGGACGCCGCGTTCGACAACATCTGGCGTGGCTACTAGACACCGTGACGTCGCCGCGGCTCCGGGCCTCGGTGACGACCGACCCGATCACGTCGATCCGCGCGTCGAAGATCCCGCTGCGGAGGGGCACGTCGCTGCCCAAGATCCGCACCCAGTCGCCCTGTTGGGCCGCCCAGTGCTCGGCGGCGCCCAGGGTCGTGCAGCCGCGCTCTTCGATGAGCGAGCGTCGGCCGACGCGTGCGGCCCAAGTATGCGTACACCGAACCCTCAATCGTCAGCGCCTGATCTCACCTACGGCGCCGATGACAGCCACTACAGGCCGACCACTCCGACGGACAGCCAAAGAGTGCGGATAATGTTTTCGCGACAGTCGCGCCTTCCTCATCTGCGCGGGGAGTGAACATCCGCTGCTGCCCCCTGGCGGCGAATATGCCGATGAGAACGCGGCCACCCGCCTCGCTTGCCACAAGCACCTTTCCAGATACCGTTCAAGGTCCGCTTGACCCTGAGCTTCCCAACTGGCGGAAATAAGCGGCGTGTTCAGTGCCGATACGCGTCCATGATCCCGGTGTAAAGGGACTGGTCGATGCCTCGCGATGCACGCAGCGCAGCATGGTACGGGTCTCGATGCGCTCACCCGATCGGCGCATCACAGTCTGCTCGAAGCATTGCCAACTGCATCGCCACCTGCACCGCCACCAGCATCTGCAGATGGCGAAAGAGGAACCCGGACCTAGGCGTCGAGCGCCGCGACGTCCGGCGCCTGTTCGTGGAAATGTCGCTGCAGGTGCCGTTCGATGAAGCGCTCTCCTCGGCGCTGGAGGTGTGCGCGTCCCGCCTCGGTGCGGCCGAGTATCTGGTAACGCAGGAGGTTGGCGGCTATGACGGGCGGCACGGCCCAGGGCAGGGCGGGCGGCAGGTTCAGATCGCGCATGCCCTGGCGGCCGAGGAAGTAGCGCAGCATGCTCAGCAGGCGGGCTCGAGCATAGGCGCGGCGCACTCGGGCGAAATGGGGGAAGTACAGGTGGCGCTGTGCTTCCACGAGTGCGCCGGCCAGGGGCGGGCCCGCTGTTCCGCCGTAGCTCTGGGTGAGCAACAGGTGGTAGTTCAGGCGATGTTGCTGGGACTCGCGATCGCAGAGCCAGTCCTCGTCCACGCCCATCAGGTGGCCGACGTACTTCCACAGGTGCATGAGTGCGCGTGACTCCGCGCGGGTCACGCGCACGCCAAGGAGGCGGACGCCGAGCAGTTGGACGGCGTTGAACAGACCCAGGGTGGCGGCAAGGTCGGATCTGTTGATCGGCAGGCCCCAGCGCTCGACGTCCCATCGGCCGCCGTGCTCGACCCGATGGTTGACCAGGGCGTGCATGAGGCGGACATGCACCGTCAGACGGAAGCCCTCCCCCGTGCGGCGCAGGGCGCCGGGGGCGGTGACCGCCGTCGCCCACAGCTGGGTCTCGGCGATCCTGCGCAGCGCGGAGCCGCCGAGCAGACCGCCCGTCTCGACCAGTAACCGCGGCGGGCCGTCGAATCGGTACGAGCCGATCAGCGCGAGCTGCAGCATCACATCGGCGGTGTTGCGACCGAATCGGCGCGCCACCCGCCCGCCCTCGTCGACCAGGTCGAAGTCCACCCAGTCCGGCACCGGGTCGACCGCGGCGAAGAAATCTCGAAGCGCTCGGGGCGGGTCGGGCACCGAGTCGATGCCGTCGACGAGCGCGCGCCGGAACTGCCGCATCGTGACTTTGTCGGGGTGCGCGGCGTCGGGGGTGCGCAGGGCACTCGCCAGGGCCGCGCCGATCTCGTCGCGTGCTGTCAGCCGCTCGCCGATAGTGGCGAGCAGCCGTTCGTCGACGCGGCCGCGGCTCACACGCAGAACGCGCAGCGGCCGCCCCACGCGGCGGTTGCGGCGTTCGGTCTCGCGGAAGCGTCGGGGGTACGTGCGCCGGGGCGTCCGTTTCTGGTGGGGCGTCCTCGTCCGGAACGGCGGCTCGGCCAAGTCATCTCGCGGTGAAGGCTCGTGTGCGACCATGAGTCGATGCTGACGGCCTTTCATATTCGCGTTCAACTCGTCTTCTGATGCCCACGTCATCGCCTGGCCACAATGCCCGGCGTGCGCCGCGCACTCGCGTTTCCCCGCGCAGGGCTCCGCGTCAGGAGCGGTCGCGGGCGACCGTGGAGCGCATCCTGGAGGCCGGCGAGCGGGTCCTGGCCGAGCACGGCTACGAGGGCGCTTCGACCAGCCGCATAGCGACGACGGCCGGCCTCAGTCCCGGCTCGCTGTACCAGTACTTCCCCCACAAGGACGCCATCGTCCTGTCCGTACTGGAGCGCTACAGCGACCAGCTGGTGTCCGGGGTCACCGCCCAGATGACGGGGCAGTTCGAGCAGCCCGCGCCGGTGATCGTCCGCACCACGCTCTCCACCCTGCTCGACGGCCTCGACGTGGAACCGCCGTTCCTGCGCGCCGCCATCGTCGACGGCCCTCGGCTGGACGACGGCCGAACCCTGCGGGCCTTCGAGGACCGCATCGGCGAACTGGTCCTCGCCTATCTCACCACCCGACGTGAGGAGTTGCGCCCGGACATCTCACTGCCCGCGGCGGCGTGGATGCTTGTCCGCACGGTCGAACATCTGACGGTCCGCTACCTCCTGGACCGCCCGCCCATCCCCAGGGACCACTTCCTGGCGGAGCTGACTCAAATGACGCTCAATTACCTCAGAGCGGCGGACTGACCTCTCGCTGCGCAAGTCCCACTCCACTCTGGCGCCGACGCGGCATCGGGACTTCGACGCGGCCCAGGACGGGTCGCCGACGCCCGCCGCGCCATCGCACCCAAGCGCCGAGACCGTCAGCCCTCTCGCGCCATAGCTCCCATCAGCGCGTCCAGCAGACCCGGCGCCGCCTCCTGGAGGGCCGCGCGGCGGAGGCGGTGACCGCGGGAGGGGCCGACCATGACCGGCTGGAAAATGCCCACCTCCACGCTCTACTCCCTGTACGCCGCGAAGTGGGACTACCCACCCTTCCTGACCACCATCATCTTCGCCGCGTACGGGGCCGTGGCAGTTGTCGCGATCCTCGTCTCCGGGGCCCTGTCCGACCGGTTCGGCCGACGGCCCGTACTCCTGGTGGCCGTCCTGCTCCTGCTCGCCGGGCTCGCCGTCTTCGTCTTCGCCGCGGGACCCGGGTATCTCGTCGTGGCACGGATGCTCAACGGTGCGGGGATCGGTGCGATCGTCGTCGTCGGCGGGGCCGCGCCGCTCGACGTGAACCCGGAACGGGCGGCGCGCAGCGGGACGCTCACCGCCATCGCGTTCAACGTCGGCATCGCCGTCGCCGCACTCGGCACCGCGATCCTCGCCCAGGCCGGCTTCCACCCCCTGCTCCCGCCGTATCTCGCTGACGCGCTCATCGCCCTCGTCCTGCTCGCACTCCTCCTGGTGATGCGTGAGCCGCACCCCTCGGCCGGTGCCAAGCCACTCGGGATCCCGCGCCCGCACGTCCCCAAGGAGATCCGCGCATGACCGGCCTGGGCCGAGGGCGTCGGGCTTGGAGAGTTCAGACGCGGAGCAGGTCGGCCGAGACAGCCCAGAGACGCTCGGCGAGGGCGGGGTCGAGCGCCCATTCCTTGACACCGTGCGGATGTTGCGCGAGATCGGCGTCGTTCGGCACGGTGTACGCCTCTTGGGCGTCGTCGAGATAGTGGCCTCCGGAGTGGGCGAACTCGGGGGCGACGGCGGCGACGATGCCGGTGGCGGCACCCTGCTCGACCGTTTTGTACGTGAAGACTCCGGCGGCCTCGGCCGCGTCGAGTGATTTCTTCTGTGCCGGTGTGAAGTTGCGCTGCAGTCCCGTCGCGACGCCGCCCGGGTTCACCGCGTTGGCGATGATGCCGTCGGACTCCCAGAGGCGGGTCGCCTCCACGGCGAAGAGAGAGTTCGCCGTCTTCGACTGGGCGTAGGCGATCTGCGGGTCGTAGCCGCGGCGCTCGAAGTGGAGGTCGTCGAAGTCGATGCCGGCACGCATGTGTGCCGTCGAACTGACCGAGACGATCCGTGCTCCCGTGCGGTCGGTCGCTCCGCGGGCCAGGGCGCGGTGAAGGCCGATGGCCAGAGCGAAATGGCCGAGATGGTTCGTCGCGCATTGCAGCTCCCATCCCTCCCGCGTTCGCTCGAGACCGCCGGTGACCACGCCCGCGTTGTTGATCAGCAGGTGAAGCGGGCCGCTCCACGCCCCGACGAACCGCGTGACGGATGCCCTGTCGGCGAGGTCGAGCAGGGCGACGCGCGGCCGGATCCCTCCGGTCGATCTCTCGATCCCGTCAGCGACGGCGTCACCCGCGGCCACGTTCCGGACAGCGAGCGTCACGTCCGCCCCGGCAGCGGTCAGCGCGCGGGCCGTCTCGACCCCGAGTCCGGAAGTCGCTCCCGTGACGATCGCGCGGACGCCGGTGAGATCGATGTCCCGCAGCACCTCGTCCGCGGTGCTGGAGGCGGTGAAGCGCGTAGAGATGAGTTTGCGAGGAGTCATAGCCGCGACTATACAAACTAGACGCGATTTGTATAGTTCGGTCGACGCCCGTACGCTCGCTCCATGAGCAGTCCCCATGTCGGCCACCCGCCGTCGACAGCCGCCGATACCGACCGCCGGACCGTGGTTCTGGATTCCGCCATGGTCACGTTCGCGCGATTCGGCTACCGGAAGACCTCTATGGAGGCGGTGGCACGGGCGGCGCAGATCTCCCGGCCCGGCCTCTACTTCCTCTTCTCCTCCAAGGAGACTCTCTTCCGTGCCGCGGTCACCCAGGCCCTGGAACGGGACATCGCAGCGGTCGAACACGCCCTGGCCGACACCGGCCGCCCCCTTCCGGAGCGGCTGGTCGAGGCGTTCGACCGGTGGGCGGGCCGCTACATCGGCCCGCTGACGCGCGATGTCACGGTGGTCATCGAGGACAACCCCGGCCTCCTCGGGGAGATCGTCGAGAGCGCGCCGCGACGTTTCGAGGAACTGGTCACCGGCGCGATCGCCGCCGAGTCAGGGCAACGAGCGGCTGCTTCCGTCGCACAGACGATGATCAGCGCATCGATCGGCCTCAAGCATCAGGCCGCGTCACGTGAGTTCTATCTCGACCGGCTGAAGGTCGCTGTGGATCTCCTCGTGGGCCCGGCCGCCTCCTCGTAGGACCCGTGCTCCCGGACGGTGACGGTCGGGGCCGCCTGCCGGTCGGTGTGCCCTTCTCCCCCGACAGCACCAGGCCCCGGCCCGCGTCCGCAGCTCCGCGGTGACGCGCTCCGCTGTCCCGTTGCCGAGTCCTTCCGACGTAGCTCCGCTGCGTCGCCATCGGGACATGTTCGCGTGCCCCGACAGCGTCGGCACCCTGGCCGCCGGTGCGTTCCGCCTGCCAGAAGCCGTGCGGTGCATGGCGCGAAGCGTGCCGTGGGGCGGTGTGGTCCGCCGTGCCATGTGCTTTGCTCGGTCGCAAGCGGCCCGGCATCGGCGGCGGGCCGGACGCGGGGTTGAGAGCGATGCCGCGCGATTACAGGGGAGTTCGCAACCGGCACATCGAGGGATCAGGAGAGGGAGGCGCACCCGCATGTCCCCACACCCGCGCTGGTGGTCGGGAGTGTTGCCGTCACACCTCAACGGACCGCTGGGCGGGTGGCCCGGTCACCGAGCCGCTCTGGCGGCCGTGTCCTGGCTGACCCGCCCGCTCTCGCCGGACGACTATCTCGGCCTGCTCGACCCCCTGTGGTCGGCGCGGCATCCGGCGGGCCGGGTCAGCGCAGTGCGAGCGGAGGGCCCCGGTGCGGCCACGCTGACGATCCGGCCGGGGAGGGGCTGGCACGGGCACCGGGCCGGGCAGTACCTCCCGCTCGGCGTCGAGATCGACGGCATACGGCACTGGCGTACGTACTCGATCACCTCACCGTCCACCGGCCAACCCGGCGAAGTCACCGTCACCGTGAAGGCCCATCGCGAGGGGAAGGTGTCTCCGTACCTGGTGCACCGAGCCGCTCCCGGCGCCGTGGTCCGCCTCGGGCCTGCCCAGGGTGAGTTCGTGCTGCCGCACCCCCTCCCCCGCCGGCTGCTGTTCGTGACGGCCGGCAGCGGCATCACACCTGTCATGGGGATGCTGCGGACCCTCGCCCGCCACCATGGCTCCGTTCCGGACACCCTCCTCCTGCACAGCGCGCCGGCACCGGCCGAGTGCCTCTTTCGTGCCGAACTGTCCTCCATGAACGCCCAGTTGCCTTGGCTGAGCGTCCACCGGACCCATACGCGTACGGACAGCCGCCTCACCCCGGACCGGATCGCCCGCCTCTGCCCGGACTGGCGCGTCCGGGACACCTGGGTGTGCGGTCCGGCCGGACTGCTCGACGCGACCGAGCGGCAGTGGGCCGCCGCGGGCGTACGGGAACGGCTGCGGGTGGAGCGCTTCCATCTGGCACCCCTGCTGCCACCGGGTGCCGATGCCGTCGGCGGCCGAGTCCGGTTCGCGCGCAGCGGCAAAAACGCGGACGCCGCGGGCGCCGCGCCCCTGCTCGCCGTCGGCGAATCAGCGGGCGTGGCGATGCCTCACGGGTGCCGTCGCGGCATCTGCCGGAGCTGCCTCACCCCGCTCGTCGACGGCCGCGTGCGCGACCTGCGGACGGGTGAACTGCACGGCGAACCGGGCGAGTTGATCCAGACCTGCGTCAACGCCGCAGCGGGCCCCCTCGTCCTCGACCTGTGAGACATCAGAGCTCTCGAAGGAGGCTCCATGCCCATGCCCCCGACCGTCACCGGACTCGACAAACCGCTGCAGCCCATGGCCTCGGGCGCCGACCGCGCGGAACAACTGGGCCGGGAGCTGGACCAGCTGCGCGCCGAGATCATCGCGGCCCGCGGCCCGGACGACGCCCACTACATCCATACGGTGATCGCCGTGCAGCGCGGCTGTGAAGTGGGCGGCAGGATCGCGCTCGCCTTCTCCCTGTTCCCGCCCGCCTGGGTGGCGGGCACCAGCCTGCTCACGGTCGCCAAGACCCTGGAGAACATGGAGCTGGGCCACAACATCCTGCACGGCCAGTGGGACTGGCTCGGCGACCCGGCGATCAGCTCGACGACCTGGGACTGGGATTTCGTCACACCGGTCGACGCCTGGAAACACACCCACAACCACCTCCACCACACATACACCAATGTCGTCGGCCGCGACCGCGACCTCGGCTACACCGTCCTGCGCATGAGCCCGGACCAGCCGTGGCGCCCCGTTCATCTGCTCCAGCCGTTGTACGCCGCTCTGCTCGCGCCCGTCTTCGAGTGGGGCATCGCCCTCTACGACCTGGAGACCGACGCCGCGTGGGCCGGCCGCAAGAGCGTGCGCGCCCTATTGCGCGATGCAACCGAGCTGGCCCGTAAGGCAGTTCACCAGGCGGCCAAGGACTATGTCCTCTTCCCGCTCCTGTCCGGGCCCTCTGCGCTGCCCTGCCTCCTGGGCAACCTCACCGCCAACGGCGCCCGCAACATCTGGGCCCACACGGTCATCTTCTGTGGCCACTTTCCCGGCGACGTACAGACCTTCTCCGAGGAGCAGCTCGAAGGCGAGAGCCGCGGCGACTGGTACCTGCGGCAGATCCAGGGCTCGGCGAACATCGAAGGGAGTCCCCTGCTGCACGTCCTCTCCGGCAACCTGAGCCACCAGATCGAGCACCATCTCTTCCCCGACCTGCCCAGCAACCGCTACGCCCAACTCGCCCCGCGCGTGCGGGAGATATGCGCCCGCTACGGCCTCCCGTACGTCACCGGGCCACTGTGGCGCCAGTACGCGTCGATGTGGGGCCGCATCCTGCGCCACACCCTGCCCCCGCGTAACGGCACCCGGGGCGCGGACAGCGCAGGTGTCGAACCTGCCGTCGAGGACCCTCACGCATGATCACATGAAGGCCGGGGCAGGCCTCCGCCGCCGCCCGGTCCCGCCCGGCTGACCCCTGGCGTCGGCCCCGGCGTCCATGCCCGCCGCGACGAGAGGCAGCACGTCCTCATACGCCTCGGTGTCTCGCGGAGCCTCGATCGCCGCTGTGGCACACAGGTCCTGGATCACGGTGTCCTCGTCCTGGGCGGCCACGCGGGCCAGCTCGGCAGGGCGGGGCAGCCGGCTGTCGGCGGCCAGCCGATAGGCGAACCGCCGCACCCCGCGGTCGGAGGACGCGAAGAGTGCGGCGAGCCGCCCGCGGGAGGCCCGGCGCAGGGTCTCCCCGAGCACCTCGACGCCGAAGACGCCTCTGTCGCGGCGGCCGACGCGCAGGATCAGCGGTGCGAACCGGATGGCGGCATCAACGTCCAAGGCCTCGCGCAGCAGCCGCCGAGCGTGCTCGCGCACCGGGCCGACCCAGTCGGCGCAGCGGAGCACGATCAACGGCAACAGGTCGGGACAGCGGGACGACCGACGCAACGCCTCCTGCCGGATACGACCGTCGCGGTGGCACAGCGCCACCGCCAGCCGAGCCTCGTCGACCTGGGTCAAGTCGACGGGCAGCGGGGCAGAGTGCTCCCATTCCGGCAGAACCCCCGGGCGGTGCCAGGCAATTTCACGCACTCCTGCGTCCAGCGCGAGCCAGTCGCCGGGGCCGGCACCGACGAGCGCGCTCCGCAGCGGCGCGCCTCCCGCGAGCAACACCGCCGCCCGGACCCCGCCTTCGGCGTCCTTGATCATTACCGTCCCTCACTCCCGCAGCCGTAGCGGGTGATCGTAGGGCGCGGGATATATGTGCGCCCAGCTCCCAAGTACCGCGTCGCCGGTGACGCCCCTCACGGGCGCGCTTGCCCGGCCTCACGCCAAGGGCATGAATTCGGGCAGGGTGAGAGCCGAATGGGCAGGTCGTCGTTGCACGGGGGGCACAGCGCGCGGCGCGCCGAGGCTGCGCAGCATGTCGTTGCGCTGCTCCAGAGCCCGAGCGGTGGTCGGGAAGAGCGTGGCATCGCCCTCGCCGACCTGCTCCTGATTTACGGTCACGAAGTCACGGGTGGTGTGTTCGTAGGCGGCGAAGCCGGCGGCGTGGTCCCGGTCCGCCAGGGAGCCGGCGAGCATGTACGCGCCGACGAGGGCGAGGCTGGAGCCTTGTCCGGTAAGGAACGAGGGTGCGTATGCGGCGTCGCCCACGAGCGCGATCCTGCCGTTGGACCAGCGGGGCATGCGGATCTGGCTGACCCCGTCGAAGAACAGGTCGTCCGCGTCGCGCAGGGCGGCCAGCATGCCCGGGACCTCCCACCCCGCGTCGGCGAAGACCGCGGCGACCAGGTCCCGTTGGGCCTCCGGGTCGCGGAACGCCTCGAACGGCGGTTCCGGGTGGGCGAAGTTCAGGAAGGCGTGCACGGTGTCGTTGTCCCCCACGGCGTAGAGTGCCGCGGCCCTGCCCGGGGTGTTCCACATCATGAGTTCGCGGGAGAGCCCGAAGGAGTTGCGCATGGTGAACCCGGCGAAGCAGTAGCCGAGATATCGGTGGAACTGCTCTTCGGGGCCGAACAGCAACGCGCGGGTACGCGAGTGCAGGCCGTCCGCGCCGAACACCATGTCGAACGTACGCCTGCCGCCCCCGCGGAAGGTGACGTCGACCCCGTGGCCGGACTGGTCGAGGGTGTCGATGGAGTCGTTGAACAGGAACTCCACGTCGTCACTGACCGCCGTGTAGAGAGCGTCGGTCAGGTCCCCTCGCCGTACCTCGATGTCGTGTCCCGCGACTCCGCCGGTGACGGTGTGCGGGTCGACCGAGGCGACCTCGCTGCCGTCTCCGTCGAGAAAGGTGAGCCGGCGCACGTCGATGTGCGCGTCCTGCAGTCGCGGCAGGATTCCCATCCTGCGGACGACCTCAAGTGCGGTGCCGCGTACGTCGATGGGGTACCCGCCGCCGCGAAGTGCACTCGCCTTCTCGACCACCGTGACCGCGAAGCCGTAGCGGTTCAGCCAGAACGCGAGGGCGGGTCCCGCGATGCCGGCCCCGGATATCAAAACCTTGCGCCTCGGGCGGGTACGGGTGTTCCTCAGCAGATCGGTGCGGGTCATTCCTTGACTCCTTTGCTCAGGGTGCGGGCGACGAGCAGGGACAGCGCCGTGACGGCGCCGGCCATGACGAAGCCGGTGACGAAGGCCGGTTCGGCCGGGACATCCGACCCGGCAGGGGTTCCGGCGGTGAGGATCGCGCCACTGACCTGCACACCCACGGCGAAGCCGATCACGCGCGTCACCAGGACGAGGCTGGTGGCGATGCCGGTGTCGCTTCGATCGACGGAGGTGGCGGTACCGGTCACCAGCGCCGTGACGCACAGGCCGTTGGCAAGCGCGATCATCATCTTGCCGAGGACGAGGTGCCAGATCTCGGTGTGCACGGCTGCCAGGGCGATCAGGGCGGCTGCCATGGTGACGATCCCGCCGGTGACCACGGCGCGCGAGCCGAAACGCCGCGCCCCGATCCCACCGATCGGCCCGGCCAGCGACGCGGCCACGGCGCCGGGCAGCAGGAAGAGGCCGATCTCGGTGGCGCCGGCCCCGAATCCGTAGCCGTCGGCGTCGACGGCGAACAGCTGCGGGACGAGATAGACCGGCACCGAGGTACCGACGCAGATCACGAAGGTCAGCACACACGACTTCCACACCGCAGGCCGCGCCAGCATGCGCAGATCGACCATCGGCGAGGCCGCACGCCGCTCAACGGCGGTCCATCCGGTCACGAAGGCGGCCAACACCACGATGAGCACGCCGAACACGAGGGGCTGCGAGCCGAGGTCGGGGGCAAGGGCGAGCACGAGCATGAGCGTGATCAGCGTCCCGCTCAAGAGAATCAGGCCGGGCCAGTCGACCCGGGTGCCGTCCGGCGGGCCCAACTGGTCATGCGGCATCAGCCTGTTCACAAGGATGGTGGCCCCGATGACCGCGATCGTCGGCAGCGCGAACATCCAGTGCCGGGACAGCCCTTCCGCCACGGGCCCGGCCGACAGCGTTCCCGCCATCCCGCCGCCGACGAACAACCCGCTGACCGTCCCGATGGCCACCTTCGACTCTCCCGCGGGGAGGTGTTCGCGTACCAGGATGAACGACAGGGGCAGCGCGCCCACCATCGCCCCTTGCAGGATTTGACCGAGCAGCAGCACCGGCAGGTTCGGCGCCAAGGCGGACACCAGGCCACCGGCGCAGACCACCGCCATCAGCCGGATCAGAACCCGTTTTCCGCCGTAGCGGTCACCTAATTTGCCCGCGACGGGTGTGACGAGCGCGCCGGTGATGAGGAGCACGATGCTGAGCAACGCTCCCTCGGCGGGGCTCATATGCAACTCACGTTGCAGGAGCGGGAGCGTCGGCGTCACCACCGACTCCAGGGCACCGGTGGCGACTGCCAGCATGCCGAGGGCCCAGACAGCGGCCTTCCCCATGCGGACCGGGGAAACAGCCAGAGTTGCGGTCATGGACGTCCTTTCCGTCGTTGGTGGGGCGAACTCGCGTCAGTGGCATCCGAGTTGACGAAGGCGCGGCCGCGCCGAGCGAAGCGGGTTCCTTGCGTGCGGGCCCCGTCGAGCCAGTATTACACTACACCGTGCAGTGTAGTTCGATGAGCGGCTAAGATGTGCCCATGCCGACCACGAAGACACTGCGCGAGGGGTCCACGCCGAAGCGGGCCGCCATCCTCACGGCTGCCCGGGAACTGTTCCTCGCCGACGGCTTCGACCGGTCCAGCGTCGACGCGATCGCCGCCCGGGCCGAGGTGTCCAAGCGGACGGTCTACGACTACTTCGGCGACAAGCAGACGCTGCTGCAAGCAGTGGTCGACGCCGTCGGCCAGTCAATGATCACTACGATCAGGCACACCCTCGACGACACCCTCACCGAGCTCACCGAGGACGCCGACCTCGAGGACGCCCTGGTCACGTTCTCGATGCGCATCGCGACCGACATGCTCGGCTCGGCGGAGTACGCGACGCTGCAACGACTGGTCCGGGCGGAGTCCGGCCACCTGCCGCACCGGGGCTACAACTCCATGGCCGACACCCCCGACGAGGCGATCGCCGAGCGGTTCGCCGCGTTCGCCGCGGCCGGGCTGCTCGACGTCCCCGACCCTCGTCTCGCGGCCGATCAGTTCATCGCGCTGACCTTCGGTGTCGCCCTGGACAGGCTCGGTTCCGCGAATGCCGTGGAGGACACCCGCGTCCAGCCGCTCGTCGTCGAGGGAGTGCGGACCTTCCTCCGGGCATACCGGACCAAGTAGCGCCGGGACAGCTCTGCTCGAAGCCTGCGCCCGGTTCCACGGTGTCGATGCCGACCGGGTCATGCCGTCCGCAGAGAGTGCTGCCCTGGCGTCCTACGTGTCAGGGACGGAAGGCGTCGGCGTGTGCGGCGGCCCACTGTGCGAAGGTCCGTGGCGGCCGTCCGACGACTTCCTCCACCGTCGAAGTCGTCCTGCCCACTGTCCCGGGCACCATCGCCCACATGTGCAGCATGAACTCGATGCCCTCGTCGGGCCTGCCCTCGGCCCGCCACTGACGGCGTGCCTGGGCATCGGTCGGCTCGGTGCAACGGATCACGCGGCCGGTCGCCGCCGCGACGGCGGACACCTTTTCGACCGGCGTGAGTGCTTCAGGGCCCGTCACGATGAGGCGCCTTCCCGCGTAACCGCCGCGGGCCGGCACGGTCGCGGCGACGTCGGCGACGTCCGACTCGTCGGCCGAAGCAGTCCTGCGGTGCGCGGACGGCTCGCGAACCTCTGCCGTGCCGCGGATGGCCTCGGCCCATCCCAGGGCGTTCGACATGAGGTCGATCGGCCAGATGAACGTCCGCTCGAGGCCGGAGGCACGCACGGCCTGCTCCACCTCTTCTTCTTCGCCGGGGGCCAGGACTGTCAGCCGTCGCACGCCCGCCTCCACGGCCATGGCCATGATCTGGGGCCCGGTCCGCAACGGGGCGTGGTCATGCCCGGTGGCTTTGAGCAGGTGCACGGCAAAGACACCGCCGAAAGCCGCTGTCAGCGTTCGCGGCGTCGTGAGGTCGCCGCTCACCACCTCCACGTCGCTGGGCAGACCCGTCGCCTCGACCGGGCTGCGTGTGAGCGCGCGAACCGTCTGTCCGGCTTGCCGAAGTCGCTCGACCACCTGGCAGCCCAAGGTCCCCAGGTGCTGGATGTCAGAAGCGGACCCTACGGGGCAACCAGGTCAGCCTCTGTCCGCGAGCCGCTGGTCCGGCCGGTCGGCACCGTGAAGTGGGTCGGCTCCTGAAGCGCGGGACAAACGGTGCGGATCAGCTCCCCGGCGCGGCGCGGTGCAGCAGCCGCTGAAGCCGTAGACCACGGTGCGCGTCGAGGCCGCCCGACCTCCCGGTGCGGACCGCCGTGGCGAACTCGCGCCGGAGGATCGGCCAGCACTCCTCGTGGTCGATCCCGGCCGTGTCGTAGACGAGTTCGTGCTGCCGGCCGAACAACTCGACCCGGGTCAGCGCCCGTTCGCGGGGCACCGCGCCGGACAGCGACGCCTGGCTCACGGCTCCGTTCTCGTGCTCGCAGGTCAGCTCGGTCCAGCGGCGTGTGTCGCCGGTGCTGCGCACCTCGGCGATGGGACCCACCGCGGCGTCCAGGAGGTCGAGCAGGTGCGGGCCCAGGTCGAGGAGCACGCCGTGTTCGAGTCGCCAGGACGTGGCGAAGTCACCGCCGAGGAAGGCCCCGTGGAGGTAGCAGGAACGGGCGCCGATGACGTCGAGCTGTTGTGCCTCCTCGATGAAGCGGCGGGTCACGGGGTGGTACCGCTTGGTCAGGACGAGCTGCGTGACGACGCCCGCCTCGTCGACCGCGTCCACGAGCCGTTCGGCGGCCGCGAGGTCCAGGGCCAGTGGCTTCTCCAGGAGAAGTGCCTTGCCGTGCCTGGCCGCGAGGGGCGCGAGTTCGGCCTGGACGGACGGTGGCACCGCGAAGGCGACGGCCTCGCAGTGGTCGAGGAGGTCCTCGAAACGCGCCGCCACCCGTGCGCCGTAGGGCGCGGCCGTCTCCTGGGCCGCCTCCGTACGGCGTGCCCAGACGGCGGTGAGCTGTGTCTCGGGCCCGGCGGCGAGCATCCGGGCGTGCATCGCGCGGGCCCACGGGCCCGCGCCGACGAGCCCCACGCGGACGGGCTGCCGGGTCCAGGTGACGGGTGCGGTTGCCGTGTCGGTCACGAATTTTCCTGCTCTTCCGGTGCGGTGCGGACGGGAGGCGTTGCCGCCAGGGCGCGGAGCCGGGCGTCGGCCCGCTCCGGCGCGTAGAGCACGTCGACGACCATCGCGGCGGCGCCGATCAGGCCCGCGTGTTCGCCGAGCCGGGAGGTGACGACGTTCAGGTGGGCGGTGGTACGGGGCATGGCGCGCTGGTAGAGGAGTTCGCGGACACCGGTCATGAAGGGGATGCCCGACAGGTCTCCGGCGAGCATGAGTACACCGGGGTTGAGCAGCGTCACGACGGTGACCAGGACCTCGCCCACGCGTCGGCCCGCATCCCGGGCGAGGCGGACCGCGTCCGGGTGGCCTTGGTCGAGGAGTGCCTTGACGTCGGCTCCGGGGGTGACGTCGAGTCCGAGGTCGCTCAGGCCCTTGGCCAGGGCGCGGCCACTCGCCACGGCCGCGAGGCAGCCGTAGGAGCCGCACATGCACAGGGCGTCGGGCCGGTCGTGGAGGCGGATGTGGCCGATGTCGCCCGCGCCTCCGTCGATGCCGCGGTAGATGTCGTCGTTGACGACGACACCGGCGCCGATGCCGGTGGAGACTTTCACGAGGACGAACGCGGAGCAGTCCGGGTGACTGGTCCGCTGTTCGGCGAACGCCATCAGGTTGGCGTCGTTGTCGACGAACACCGGCACAGCCGTTGCCTCCGTGCCCTCCATGCTGGGGCCCACGTGCTGCGCGTACGCCTCCTGCATCCGCTCCCGGATCGGGTACCGGTCCCAGCCCGGCATGATCGGCGGCTGCACGACCTGCCCCGTCTCCCAGTCCACGGGGCCGGGCACGGAGAGGCCGATTCCGCAGACGCGGTGGGCCGGGGTCCCGGCGGCGGCGAGCAATTCGGGGAACCAGCGCGCGAGTTGGTCGAGCACCCGGTCGGGGCCGTCGCCGATGTCCAGTTCGGCCCGGTGTTCGGCCAGGACGGTGCCGGCGAGGTCGAGGACGGCCGCGCGGGCGTACCGGGTCTCCAGGTCGATCGCGATGACGGCGGCGTGGCCGGGGTCGAAGGCGAGGCGGTGGGAGGGGCGGCCGCCGGTCGAGGTGCCGGTGTCCTGGCGCAGCCAGCCGGCCCGGTTGAGGTCGTCGAGGCGCAGCCCCACGGTGGACCGGGACATACCGGTCGCGCGTTGCAGATCGGCGCGGGTGTTGGCCTGGCCGCTGCGGATGAGCTGCAGCAGTCGGCCCGAGCTCGCCGGACTCGGCGTCGTCATCGCTGTTTCCCCTGTTCAGCTCTTGTCGGCGCCGCTGGTGAGGCCTTCGGTGAGCAGGCGTTCTGCGGCGAAGAACAGAATTACCACGGGAAGCGTCAGCACCACCGAACCGGCCATGAGTACCGTCTTGGAGACCTCGATGCCGTTGGACAGCTGGGCCAGGCCCAGCGAGACGGTCCACTTGCCGGGGTCGGCGGCGAGGAACAGCAGGGCGAAGAGGAATTCGTTCCACGCGATCATCAGCACGTACAGGCCGGTTGCCATCAGGGACGGCAGGGCCAGCGGCAGGATCACCTTGCGCATGGTCTGCAGGCGGCTGCAGCCGTCGAGGGCTGCGGCTTCCTCGATGGAGTACGGGATGGTGACGAGGTAGTTCTTCAGCATGTAGATCGCCACGGGGACCGTCTGTGCGACGTAGACGATGGCGAGCCCGACGAGGCTGGAGGACAGGCCGATCTTCGCGAACATCACGAACAGCGGGACGGCGAGGAGCGTCGAGGGGAAGAGGTAGACGGCGAGGAACAGCGCGCTGACCTGGCGGCTGCCGAAGAACTTCAGCCGGCTGATCGCGTACGCGCCGGGTACCGCGGCGAGCAGGGTCAGCGCGACCGTGCCGAGCGACACCAGGGCGGAGTTGCGCAGGAGTTGGAGGAACCCCTGGCCGCCGTCGTCGGTGGAGCGCAGTACCTCGCTGTACGTGTCGAAGGTGAGCTGTTTGGCCGACACCCACAGGGAGCCGGGGTCGAGCAGCAGGGAGTCGATGGGCTTCACCGACAGGAGCAGCATGTAGTAGAAGGGCACGCAGGTGATCAGCACCAGGAAGGCGATGACCACCCATCGTGCGACGCCGAAGAAGGTCTCCTCGAACTGGGCTCGTGTCATGGCCGCCTTACGGGTCACGACTCCTCCTGCATCTTGTTGCCGAAGAACTTGAAGTACAGGCCCAGCAGGACCATGAGGGCGACGGCCAGGACGAGTGCCTGGGCGGCCGCGGCGCCGACGTCGTAGCGCGAGGTGAGGAAGTCGTAGACGCGGACGGCGGCGACGTCGGTGCCCGCTCCGCCGCCGGTCAGCAGATAGACGTCGTCGAACTTGTTGAAGGTCATGATGAAGCGGAGCACGCACAGCAGCGCGATCACGGGCATGAGCTGCGGCAGCAGCACGTGCCGGAACTGCTGGGTGGGTGTGGCGCCGTCGACCTTCGCGGCTTCCTCGAGGCCGTCCGGTACCGCCTGGAGGCGGGCGAGGATGAACAGGAAGGCGAAGGGGAAGTAGCGCCAGCACTCGAACGCGATGACGGTGAGCAGCGCCAGCGGGATGTCGAAGTGCAGGCCGAGCAGGTGGACTTCGTACGAGCGGGTCGACAGGAACGCGATGGGATCGTCCCAGCCGAAGAGCTTCTGTCCCCACTCGTTGACGATGCCGTACTGCGGGCTGAGCGCGACCTCCCACACGAAGGCGACGGCCACGACGGGCGCCACGTACGGCAGGAGCATCGCGGCGCGCAGCAAACCGCGGCCGCGGAAGGGCCGGCGCAGCGCGAGGGCGGCGACGAGGCCGAGCGCGACGGAGCCGAAGGTGCCGCCCACGGTGTACAGGACGGTGGTGCCGAGGCTGGACCAGAAGCCGTCGGAGTTGAAGACCTGCTCGAAGTTGCGCAGGCTCCAGTTGCCGAACAGGCCCATGCCCTGGATGTCGACGAGCTTGGCGTGCTGGAAGGCGAGCAGGACCGTCCACAGGATGGGCAGCACCACGACGACGAGGACGACGAGGAAGGTGGGGCTCACGAAGGCGAGGCCGGCCCGGTTGGTGCGGCGGCTCGCGGTCATGGGTTTGCCGCGGCGGTTGTCGGCGGGCGGTGTCGGCGAGCCGTCGGGGGGGTTGTGGCGCTGGGGTGCGCTGGGGGTGGCGGTAGTCATGCTGCGGCTTTCGACGAGGCGTTCATGAGGTGTGGCGGTGCGGCGGGGGGCCGCTACTGCAGGGACTTCTTGAGGGCCGCGACCTCTTCCTCGGCTTCCCGGGCGGCGTCGGAGGGTGAGGTCTGGCCGCTGGTCATGGAGCCGATGGCCTTGGGCACGGGCAGTTCGCCGTTGGTGGCGCCGACCAGGGCGCCTTCTCCTTGCTCGATGCCCCAGCGGCGGATGTCGCCGACGCCGTCGGCAAGTTGGTCGAGGAGTTCGGGCGAGTACACCTCGTCGAGCGGCTTGCGGGCGCCGACGCCGATCTCGCTGTGCCGCCAGGCGGCCACGTACTTGTCGGGCTGTGCGGCCGTGCCGTGGCGGACCGGGATCTTGCCCTCGGCGGCCATGCCGAACCACGACTCGTAGCCGCTGCCCATCATGTACTCGATGAACTCGCGGGAGGCCGCGGTCTCGGCGGTCTTCGTGGTCACCCAGGACGTGACTTCGCCGAACTGCGCGGGCTTGTCCGAGTCCGCGCCCTTCAGTGCGGTGACGATGCCTGTGTTGTCGGAGAGGAACCGCGGGTCGTCGCCGCACTCCTTGCAGCTGGGCAGGGCGTCCTTGCGCAGGCCCGCGAGCTCGTCCAGGAGGAACGACGACCAGATCATCATGGACGACCGCCCGGAGAAGTAGGTGGCGCGCGTCGAGTCGACGGTCTGGGTGCCCGGGGCTCCGTACTCGCGCGCCAGCTGGTCATACGTGTGGAACGCCTTGACGCACTGCGGCGAGTCGAGTGTGACCTCGCCCTGTTCGTCGACGAGCTGGCAGTTGTCGGCCAGGGCCAGGCTCTCGAAGCTCTGCGAGGTGAAGACGTCCGAGGGGTCGGTCGCGGCGGACATGCCGTCGTGCCCCTCGGTGGTGAGCTTCTTGGCGGCCTTGAGCGCCTTCGCGTACGTGTCCGGCGCCTTGAGGCCCGCCCTGTCGAACTGGTCCTTGCGGTAGACCAGGAGCTGCAGCCACGCGTCGGAGGGGACGCCGAGGTTCACGTTCCCGTCGGTGGTCAGGTCGAGGGCGTTCTTGTCGAACGTGCCGCGCCCCAGATCCTTGACGATTTCTCGGGGGACGTCGGTGTTGAGCAGTCCGTTGGTGTACATCTGCCAGACCTGTCCCATGGGGGCGGCGCCGATCACGTCCGGCAGGTGGCCCGAGGCCGCGGCGGACATGATCAGTTGCGGCATCTGCCCCTCGTCGACGCCGACGAGATGGACCTTGACGCCCGTCTTCTTCTCGAACCCGTCGACGATCTTCTGCGTCGCGGCGACCCGGTCCGGAAGGTTCTCCTGGGACCACACCGTGATCTCGCGGTCCGGAGTGCCCGGCCCTGTGCTGGTGGAGCAACCGGCGAGCAGCCCGATACCCAGAGCCGTTGTGACGCCGACCGCGGTCGTCTTCGACCGCTTGGTCCTGGTGCGCATTGCCTGTCCTCATCGCCGACTTACGTCTATCCGTGACGCATCTCAGCACTACTTTTGCCTGTTGACAAGACATAAGTTGAGGATATCGTCGTCACAACCACCACCCGCATCACCTCTTTTCGGAGTCGTCCGTGGAACGCGTCGTTCAATTCACAGGTCCCCGCCAAGTGGAGGTGGCCGAGCACGACAGCGCCGGGCTGCCGCCCGGCCACCTGCGTGTCCGCACCCGCTACTCCGGCATCTCCGCGGGAACCGAGCTCACGGCCTACCGTGGTACGAACCCCTACCTGACCCGGACGTGGGACGCCGACGCCCGGCTGTTCCGCGACGACGAGGCCGGAATCAGCTACCCGGTCGTCGGCTGGGGCTACTCCGAGGTCGGCGAAGTCACCGAAGTCTCCCCGGAGTTGACCGGTACACCGGGTATGCCCGCCGTCGGCGACCTCGTGTGGGGCATCTGGGGCCACCGCAGCGAGGGCATCGTTCCCGCCGAGCGCATGGTCGGCCACACCCTGCCCGCCGGACTCGAGCCGCTGGCCGGGGCGTTCGCCCGCGTCGGCGCCATCGCCTACAACGCGGTCCTGGCCGGCGGCATCAACCTCGGCGAGGACGTCGCCGTCTTCGGCCAGGGCGTCATCGGCCTCATCGCCACCCGCCTCGCCCAGCTCAGCGGCGCCCGCGTCACCGCGGTCGACGCGCTGGACAACCGGCTGGAGAAGGCGAAGGGCTACGGCGCCCACCGCACCCTCAACGCCCGCTCCGGCGCTGTCGCCGAGTCCATCCGCGAGGCGACCGCGGGCCGCGGCACCGACCTGGCCATCGAGATCAGCGGCGCCTACCCGGCGCTGCACGAGGCCGTCCGCTCGGTGACCGTCGGCGGTCGCGTCGTGGCCTCCGGCTTCTACCAGGGCGACGCGATCGGGCTGCGCCTTGGCGACGAGTTCCACCACAACCGCGTGGAGATCGTCTGCTCGCAGATCGGCGGCGTACCGGCCCCGCTGTCCTGCCGCTGGAGCGTGGAACGCCTGCAGCAGACGTTCCTGCGCCTGGTCGCCGAAGGACAGGTCGACGTGGAGTCCCTCGTCAGCCACGTCGTGCCCGTCGCGGACGCCGCCGACGCCTACGTCCTGCTCGACGAGCGCCCCGCCGACGCCCTCCAGGTCGTCCTGGAATTCTGAGAGGTACCGACATGCTGAAGACCGCTGCCCAGGAACAGCTGCTGCCCGGCTCCACCCTCCAGGAGAAGTGGGACTTCGCGCAGCAGGCCGGTTACGACGCCATCGAACTGCGCGCCAAGGGCGACCTCCACTTCGCCTCCCGCCTCCCGGAGTTGAAGCAGGCGCTCAGCGACGGTGTCGTCATGCCCACCGTGTGCGTGGAGATGCTGCACTTCTTCGCCGCCTTCGACGACGACCTGCGCCGTGACGCCATCGAGCAGATGAAGTCGCAGCTCACGGTCATCGCGGAGATAGGCGGGCTCGGCGCGCAGACACCGGCCTCGTACGGCATGTTCTCCCGCCGGCTGCCCCCCTTCGAGCCACCGCGCTCCGAGGAACAGGACCGCGAGATCCTGCTGTCCGGTCTGACCGAACTCGGTGAACACGCCGCCGCCGAGGGCGTCACCCTCTACCTCGAACCGCTCAACCGGTACGAGGACCACATGGTCAACCGTCTGGAGCAGGCCGCAGACCTGATCAAGACGGTGGGTCTCGACTCGGTGCGGATCGGCATCGACAGTTACCACATGAACATCGAGGAGAGCGATCCCGCCGCGGCGATCCTGGCCCACGCCCCCTACATCGGGCACGCGCAGGTCTCCGACTCCAACCGCTTCCAGCCGGGCGCCGGCCACCTCGACTGGCCGGCCTGGCTGAACGCCCTGCACACCATCGGCTACGACGGCTACCTCGCCGCCGAGTGCCGGCTGACCGGTGACCCCGTCGAGGCGGTCCGTTCGGTGCCCGCGTTCCTCAAGGGGTCCGGCGCGTGACGTCACTCCTCGACCGGCCCGCGTCGCACCGCTCCGCAGACCTGACCCTGCGGCGCGGTGCGACGCGTGTCCTCCTCGACAACTGGGCGGCCACCGGCACCGTGCCCTCCCGCACCCTCTACCCGCACCAGTGGAGCTGGGACTCCGCGTTCATCGCGATCGGTCTGCGGCACCTGTCCGCGCGCCGCGCCCAGCGCGAGCTGGAATCGCTGTTCACCGCTCAGTGGGGCGACGGACGCGTCCCGCACATCGTCTTCAACGCCTCGGTGCCCAACGGCGCCTACTTCCCCAGCCCCGACTTCTGGCGGTCCTCCACCGCGGGCGCCACGGCCGGTGCGCCCACGCTGCGCGAGACCTCCGGCATCATCCAGCCGCCGGTGCACGCCCTCGCGGCCTGGCTCACCCACGAGGCCGACACCGAGGAGTCGCGGCGCCGCGACTTCCTGCCGAGGCTGTACCCGCGGCTCGTCGCCTGGCACAACTACCTGTCGGACTCCCGTGACCTGGGCGGGGGCGGCCTCGCCGCCATCGTCCACCCCTGGGAACCCGGCATGGACAACAGCCCCTGCTGGGACGCCCCGCTGGCCCGTGTCACCCCGGCCGCCCCCGCCACCTTCCGGCGCGCGGACCTCGACCACGGCCACCCCGCGGACCGGCCCACCGACCTCGACTACGGCCGCTACGTCCAACTCGCCGTCGAATACCGCGACGCGGGCTACGACGACCGCGCGGCCCGCCCCTCCTTCGCCCTGGAAGACCCGTGCGTCAACGCCCTGTTGATCGCCAGCGAGCTCGCCCTCGCGAAGATCGCCACACAGGTGGGTGAAGGCGCCACGGTCCACACACAGCGGGCCGACCGGCTCACCGACGCCCTCGTGAGCCGCCTCTGGGACGACGAGGCCGGCATGTTCCTCGCCCGCGACCTGACCAGCGACACGCTCATCCGCGAACGCAGCGTGGCCGGGCTGGTACCCCTGATCGCCCCCGGCCTTCCCGCGGAACTCGTGGACCGCCTGGTGTCGACCCTGGACGGCCCGCACTTCCGGGCCGACGCCACCGACCTCGTCCCGAGTTACGACCTGGCGGGACCGGTCTTCGACCCCACCCGGTACTGGCGCGGCCCCGCCTGGTTCAACACCGCCTGGCTGGTCGAGCGCGGCCTGCGCACACACGGACGGCACACCCACGCCGACCGCATCCGCTCGGCGCTCCTCAGGACGGCCGGAGCCACGCAGTTCGCCGAATACGTCGACCCGACCACGGGCGAGGGACGCGGCGCCCGCGCCTTCTCGTGGACAGCGGCGCTCACCCTCGACCTGCTCACCACCCAGGAGGCACACCGATGAGCAGCGGCGCCCCCCACGCCCAACTGGTGCGCGACGCCACGTTCGTACACCTCGACGCCGACGGCGGCATCACGGGCACTCGCGGGACAACGCCCGACGGCCTGTTCGTCCGCGACGGCCGCCACCTGAGCCTCTGGCAGCTCACCGTCGACGGCAGCGCGCCGGTCGTCCTCTCCCCGCTCACACCCACCGGGCACGGCACCGGCGAATGTGTCCTGACCCCCGAGGGCACCCGCGACGCCCCGCCCGCCTACACGGTGCTGCGCCGCCAGGCGGTCACCGCGGGCGCGTTCACCGATGTCCTGAGTTTCGTCAGCAACAGCCCCGATCCGCTCGTCGCCGACGTCGTCCTGACCCTGACCGCCGACTTCGCCGACACCTTCGAACTGCGCGCGGACGACCGCCACTACCCCAAGCCCGGCTCGACGCACCGGACCCACCGCACCGACACGGGGCTCGCGTTCGACTACCGCAGGGACGACTGGCACGTGCGCACCACGGTGAGCGCCACGCCCACACCCGAAGACACACGTATCAACGGCGAAGCGCCGCACACGTTTGCCTGGCGCATCGCCCTGGAACCGCACGGCCGAGCCGACGTTCACCTGAATGTCCACGCACACCCGAACGGCGACCCCCTCCTCCCCGCGATCAGCACGGACGCGTCGGACATCCCTCTCTCCGCCGAGGTTTCCGATGACCTGGATCGCAGCCTGGACAAGGCCTGCCTCCAAGGCCTCGCCGACCTGGACCTGTTGACGATCCCGGCCACCGGCGTGGACGGCGAGCCCGTGACCGTTCCCGCGGCCGGTGTGCCCTGGTTCCTGACCCTGTTCGGCCGCGACTCGCTGCTCACCTCGTACTTCATGCTCCCCTACCGGCCCGAACTGGCTGCCGGCACGCTCAGCGCGCTCGCCGCAACCCAGGGACAGAGCCACGACACCTTCCGCGGCGAACAGCCCGGCCGCATCGTGCACGAGATCCGGCACGGGGAACTCGCCCACTTCCGGCAGGTCCCCTACGGCCGCTACTACGGGACGATCGACGCCACTCCCCTGTTCCTGGTGCTGTTGCACGCGCACTACGAGACGACCAAGGACGCGGCGCCGGCCACCCGCCTGGAGCGGCACGCCCGGTCCGCGGTCGACTGGCTCCTCGGCGACGGCGGCCTCACCGAGCACGGCTACCTGGTGTACACCCCCGACCCCGGCGGCCTGGTCAACCAGAACTGGAAGGACTCCGCAGGCGCCGTCTGCCACAAGGACGGCACCCAGGCGAAGGGCCCCATCGCCGTGTGCGAAGCCCAGGGCTACGCCTACGACGCGCTCCGCCGAACGGCACGGCTGGCGGAACACGTGTGGCACGACCCGCACTACGCACAGGAGTTGGACCGGCTGGCCGACGAACTGCGCGCCCGTTTCGGCCGGGATTTCTGGATGGCGGAGGACGATTTCCCGGCCCTCGCCCTGGACGGCGCGGGACAACAGGTCGACGCGCTCGCCTCGGACGCGGGACACCTGCTCTGGTCGGGCATCCTCGACGAGGACCGGGCCCGGCGCGCGGGCCGGCGGCTGCTGGAACCCGACTTCTTCTCCGGCTGGGCGATCCGCACCCTGGCCTCGGGCCAGCGGCCCTACCATCCGCTCTCGTATCACCGCGGCAGCGCCTGGCCCCACGACAACGGCGTCATCGCTCTCGGCCTGGCGCGCTACGGCCTGGCCGACGAAGTCGCGCGAGTGGTGGCAGGCCTGACGGCGGCGTCGGCCCACCACGGCCACCGCCTGCCCGAGGTCCTCGGCGGGTACGACCGCACGGCGTCCGCACGCCCGGTCCCCTACCCGCACTCGTGCTCCCCACAGGCCTGGGCGGCGGCGACCCCATGGGCCTTGCGCACCGCGCTGCATCGTTTGAGGGCGACCTGAGCCAGCAGCAGGCGCTGCGATCTGCGAACCGCAATGACGCCCGGCAGACCTAACCGGGCATCGCCGCCGCGTCCGCGGTCTCAGAGCCGGTCGGCTCCGCGGCGGGCAGTGGCGTGCGATAGGCGCGCAGAGGGGAATTCGCCGCGGCTACGAGGGCGGTCGCCACGATCGCGGACAGGCCGCCGGCGATCAGGGAGAAGGAGGCGGAGGTCGCCGATGCGATGAGGCCGCCGCGGAAGTTGCCGAGTTCGGGTCCCGCGACGCCGATGACGTGTTCCACGGAGGAGACCCGCCCCCGGTAGGCGTCCGGGGTCTCCAACTGGACCAGAGCACTGCGGGTGACCACCGATACGGTGTCGGCGGCGCCGGCCACGGCCAGGAAGCCGAGTGCCGTCCACAGCGGCCCCGCCAGGCCGAAGCCGATCATCGCCAGACCCCAGAGGCCGGCCGCCGTCAGCTGGACCAGGCCGCCGCGCCGCAGGCGCGTCACCGTGCCGGAGAGCAGGCCGGCCGTGATGCCGCCGACCGCGACGGCCGAGAGGAACAGGCCGAGGGTCTGCGGGTTGTTGTCGAAGCGGACCGCGTTGACCATCGGGAACAACGCGATGGGCATGGCGAGCAGGGTCGCGGACAGGTCGGTGGCCATCGAGCCCCACAGCGTCGGGCGCCGCAGGATGATCCGCCAGCCACCACGCGACGGGCGGCGCCTGCCCCGAGAGACGGTGCCCTCGGGTTCGAGCGCCGGCAGGCGGATCAGCGAGAGGAGCGAGACCAGAGCGGCCGCGGCCTGCGTGGCGAAGGCCGCGGAAAGACTCCAGCGGGCGATGATCAGCCCGGCCAGCGCCGGACCGGCGAGCATCGCTGCCTGGAAAGAGACGTTGGTCAGCGCGAGCCCGGTCGCGACCTGGTCCGGCGGCAGCAGACGTACCGGAAAGGTGCGCCGGGCAGGAGCGCCGAGAGCGCCGCAGGCGGTTCCCGCGGCCACCAGGGCGAGCACCAGCAGCACGTTCTGGTTGCCCGCCAGCGCCTGGGCACACATGCCGGCTGCCGCCAGCAACTGGCCTGCGGTGGCGGCCCGTACCACTCTGCGACGGTCGACGGTGTCGGCCAGGGTGCCGCCGAGCAGGCCGAAAAGGATCATCGGCACTCCCGTGGCGAGCCCGATGGTGCCGGTGCCCACCGCGCTGCCGGTCAGGTCCCAGACCTGGGCCAGCACCGCCACGTTCGCTATCTGCCCGCCGAGCTGAGATGCCGAGGTGCCGAGCCACAGGGCCCGGAACGGGCTGCTGCCGCGGAGCGGGCGGGTATCGAGGAACCGGACGCGCACCCTCATCGGGGTGGTTCCACGAGGTGGTGCAGGATCCGCCGGCGCATCGAACGACGCTCCAGCGCCTTGCGCACCTCTTCGACGACGGCGGTCATCGCGTGCGGGACCTCAGCGTCCAGCTCGGCGACCGTCGCGTGCGTGGCGCGCCACTCGGCCTCCAGGAAGGGCACCAGTGAACGGCCGCGCTCGGTCAGGTCGATCCGCCGGGTGCGGGCGTCGGCTCCCGGCTCGGAGGTGACCAGATCCTCCTTGCGCATGGCGGCGATGGTCTGGCTGATCGCGGAGTGCGAGCGGTTCAGTGACGTGGCGAGCTCGCGGATGGTCAGCGGCCCGGTGTGGGCGAGCCGGATCAGCGGATAGGCGAAACGGGGCCGCACGCCCTTGATGCCCCGCTCGAGATAGACCTGCTCGATCTCGGCGTCCATGGCGGCCAGCAACGCGTGCAACGACTGCCAGGGATCGGGCAGCGCCGTGGGGTCGGAGATTGTCACAGCGCTAATATAACAGCGCTGCAGCGATTGCCGGTGCCACTTGACCAGTCGCCCGACTCGCCCCGGCGCCACGGCGACGCGCCCGCGGAGGGCTGACCGGAAGACACACCGTGGCGGGTCTCCCCCGCGGGCAACAGCCGGTTCGGCGTCGCACGTCGGACACGACCTGCGCGCCGATGCCCTCCGGTCCGATGAGGCCCGGGGGACATTCGGCGTCGCAGAACGAGGGGTGTCAGGTGGTGATGGTGGTGACGGCGTCGACTCCGTAGGCACGGGCGTAGCCGTTCTCGGTGCCGACGAGGAGGTCGACGACCGTGAAGTAGCGGTCCCAGAACGGGGTTTCGCGCAGTGCGTCGATGAGGAGCTGGTAGGCGTTGTGGTCGTCGGCTTCCCAGACCCAGACGTCGGTGACGCGGGTGGAGTAGAACTCCGTGTCGTAGAAGCGTGAGCGGACGCCGGTGGTCTTGGCCTTGATCGCGGGGACCACTTGGGTGGCGAACGCGTCCACGCGTTCCTGGGGCGTCATGGCGAGCCACTCAGGTGTGGTCTTGATGAGCATGAACGCGGTGACCGGCGGGGTGGTCTTCTCAGTGGGCATGACGGGTGCCTTCCGACAGGACTGCGGGCTTGAGGGTCCGGGCGCACCAGTCCTCGAAGGTGGTGGGGGTGCTGGTGGCCGGGGTGCGGGTGACACCTGCGTCGAGGCCTTCGTTCTTGGCCCTCTTCATGTCGACGATGCCCTGGGCGAACGCCTTGTTGAGGCCGTAGCCGACGAGGCTGGTGTGCAGTTCGTCGAGCGGCTGGCGTTCGTAGCGGACGGGGCGGCCGAGCGTTTCGGTCATGATGCGGGCCAGGTCGTCGGGGGAAAGGTCCTGGGGTCCGAGGACCGGGACGCTGTCGCTGCCGGACCACGAGCGGTTCAGCAGCAGGCCTGCGGCGACGGCCGCGATGTCGGCGACGGCGACGAGGGGCGCCTTGCGGTCTGCGTCGACCGCGTCGGTGAAGACGCCCGTCTCGCGGATCGTGTCCGCGTCCTCGAGAAGGTTGTCGAAGAAGGACGGGTTGGCCAGGGCACGGTAGGCCACGCCGGTGTCGGTGATGAGGTCGTCCATGGCGAGGGTCGCGGTGACGAGTCCTGCGCGGTGGGCGACCGAGGTGCCGCGGCCGAGCGCGGAGACGCCGACGACGTGACCGACGCCGTGGGCGGCGAGTGCCTTCGCGGCAGGCCGGGTGAATCCGCAGTAGGCGTCCTCGGGAGTCAGGGACGCGTCCGGCGGGACGAGCCAGAACACGGCGTCGGCGCCCTCGAAGGCGCGGTCGACCACCTCGGCGTCGCCGTGCGAGCCGGTGATCACCTCGACGCGTTCGCGTACCGCGTCGGGGAGGCGGGCGGGGTCACGTACGACCACCCGCAATTCCTCGCCGCGGGCGGGGGCGGAGTCCAGGAGCAGGGGCAGCAGCCGGCGGCCGATGTTCCCGGTGGGAGCGGTAATGACGATCATGAAAACCTCAAGGTCGTGCCGGATCGGGACAACCCCAATCCTGGTGAGGACCAGGGTGTTGCCACAATGGGAACTTGAGCACGGGATCATTGCCTGAAATGGAATAACATCTATGAGCAGCAGTTCTGAGCCTGTCATCGACGCCAATCTCGCCGTCGCGTTGCACGCTTTGCTGACCGAGGAGAGCGTCACGCGTGCCGCGGCCCGGCTGCACACGTCGCCCGCCGCGATGAGCCGCACACTCGCCCGGCTGCGGCGCATCCTCCAGGACCCGCTGCTGGTCCGGGCCGGCCAGAGCATGGTCCCCACCCCGCGAGCCGAGGCCCTGCGCGAGGAGACGGCCGCGGTGGTGCACCGCCTGGGAGCACTGCTGGCTCCTGGCGCCGGCGTCGATCCCGCGGTCCTGCGCAGCACTTTCACCCTCCAGACGGCCGACCTGATCGGCGCCGCGCTGGCCCCGGGGATGCTGCGGCTGGCCCGGCAGGAGGCGCCGGGGATCTCGTTGCGGTTCCGGGCCGAGGAACTGGAAGCCGGACCGGCCCTGCGCGACGGCCGGATCGACCTGGAGATCGGGTCCATCGACCACGTCGACCCCGAGACCCGGGTCGAAGAACTGGCCACCCTTCACATGTCGGCGGCAGTCCGGCCCGGCCACCCCCTCACCGAAGGAGCCCTGACCCCGGAGCGGCTCGCTGCCGCCGAACACGTGGTGGTGAGCCGCCGCGGCCGGTTCACCGGTCCCCTGGACACCGCACTGGCCGAGCGGGACCTCCGCCGACGCGTCGCTGTCGTCCTCCCCAGCCACATGGCCGCGATGGCCCTCGCCGCCCGCAGCGACATCGTCGCCCTCATCCCCACCGCCCTCTCCGGCGCCGCGCCCTCCCCCCTCACCGACGCCGCCACCACCCTGGGCCTTCGCCTCCTCGACATCCCTCTGCCCCTGCCACCGCTGACCATCGGCATGGCATGGCACCCCCGCCACGCGGCCGACGGGGGCCACCACTGGCTCCGCACCGCGGTGCGCCGGACATTTCATGCGCCCGGAGGGCTTTCGCAAGGACTTGAACTCAACCCGGGTTGAGGTTTTAGCGTTTCCGGCATGGACTCAATCTTCACCCCGAAGGAACGCGCCTATCTGCTCGGCCAGGGGCTCGGCCGACTGGCCACCGCCGCCCCGGACGGGACCCTGGCCCTGCGCCCGGTCGGGTTCCGGCTCAACGAGGACGGGACGGTCGACATCGGCGGCCCCGACAATGCGAAGAGCCGTAAGTTCCGCAACGCCAAGGCCCATCCCCAGGTCTCGTTCGTCGTCGACGACATGACCCCGCCGGACGAACCCGACGCCGTCGCCCCCGGGTGGGGGCGCGGCGTCGAGATTCGGGGCCGTGCGGAACTGATCGTGGTCGAAGTGCCGCCCGTGGCACCGGACTTCTTCAGCAACGACGTCATCCGGATCCACCCGGAGCGGGTCATCAGCTGGCACCTCGAAGGCCAGGGCAACCACGCCCGCGACGTCTAGCCACGGTCACGCTCGTCGCCGTCCCGGGGCCGGCCGGGCCATGTGCGCACTCAGTTCCGCGGAGGCACGGCCAAGGCACGGACCAGCGCGGCGCCGACGCGCTCCGAGTGCTCCGGCAGCTGCTCGGTGGCCCAGACGGCGGCCAGGTCCAGAAAGTCGACGAGATCTCTTTCCGCGGCTGCCAACAGGCGGCGGAGCTCGTCCGCGGCCACGTCGATCCATTGCCCGGTGTCGGCCTCGGCGTCGACGGTGAGGCGGACGACGCCGCCGTGGCACTCGGCGGCAGGCGAGGGATCGTGGCCGAACCACGCCACGGAAGCGTCCCCGTCGAGGACTTCCCACCAGTCGCCTCGGTCCTCCAGCCCAGTGCAGCACCCTGGCATCACACGGGTTCCGGTTTCGGTGTCGATCACCTGCAGCCCGCCCGCCGCGAACAGCGGGTCCATGGTCAGGAGTCCGTGCAGGAAGCCGCCGAGTGGATCGCCGGGGCGCGGCGGGCGGTCATCTGAGGGATCGATGTCGTTGCAAGCGGCCAGAGCCATCACCGCCGTGCTGACCTCGTCCGGTGTGAGCTGTCCATCGAGAGCCAGGAAGGTGAAGGGCTCGGCATCCGAGATCGGCCACAGGTCGAAGCCCACACGGCTGGGGACTTCGAGGACGGGCTGGACAGTGATCATCTCGGGATGATGTCGCAGACCCTTCGTAGGCGCACGGGTATTTCTGTGTCCTGCCTGGCCACGAGGTTTCGACCGCCGACGTGACAGCCTGCGTCGGCGTCGCCGGATGGAAGCAGTCGGCCCAGGCGTGCTTCGGCGCGGACCGACCCGGCTCCCAACTACCGCGCTTCGCACCACAGTTGACGGGCCACCCGGACGGACGACGGTCGCAAAACAGCTTGGACGGCCGCTGCCGGAGTGCGACGATACCGCTGTTTCTCTTGCGGAGGGCCCTTGTTCGTTTTCGTCTGTGCGCGGTGTGAGGCAGAGCTGACCACTCCGTTGTCCCAGGTCTGTCTTCCGGCCCACGCCCGCCAGTCGTACGGAAACGGGATTCAGCTTCCCGTACTCATGGAAGCGGGGACGTTCGCCGTGGACCCGGAGCCTTGGGGTCCGCCGTGGCGGCTGTGGGACGAGATCGATCCGCGCGAGGCGGAGGCCCGGGGCATCTACGCACCGGTCCCCACCCTGTCCGACGGCGTACCCGGCGCGGTCGCGATCGCACCGGGAGACGCGCGGGGCACCGGCCTGATCCCCGGGCGGAACGATGGTGGCTGCTGCGGTCTCGACGGGAGGGACGGCCCGAACACGGCGTGCGAGGTGTGCGCCCTGCCCGTGGCGACCAGGATCGACGACTGCTCGCTCTGGCAGGCCCTCTGGTTCACCCCAACTGCCGTGCACCGCTTACGCGTCGGCAGCGCGGACGCCGTCGCACCGCTCTCCTGGCGGGAGTTGACCGAGAACGGGAAGATCACCCCTCCGCTCGAACCGATCGCCACCTGGGGAGGGCGGCTCGGCACGAGCCACTTCTGGTCATGGAGTCCGCAATGGGAGGCGGCAGCCGGCCGGGCACTCGCCCATCTAGTGGCCGCTTCCGAAGGACAGCCTGTACAGGTCCCTGACGGCCTGACCGCGGAAGTGTTCCAACGCGCTCTCGACACTCTGCTGCCTACGGGCCCGACGCCGCGGCGCGCCGTCCTGGCCGGTCCGGGACTGCCCGCCGGTGGAGCCGACATCCTCCTCGTGCCCGTCCATCCGGAGACGGGCCGGACCTGGGCGCCTGACGGCCCGGCCCGATCGGTCCCCCTCGTGCCGCTGCCGCTGGGGGTGTGGCTGTCGTTGGCCCTTCACCCGCCGGGCCTGCCGCATCCCGCGTCGGGCGGCATACCCGCAGACGTTCTCCGGGACGAACCGCTCCCGCCGCACCCCGGCCTCTTCCGGGCCGACCGGAGAGCGTTCCAACGCACGCTGGCCCGGCTTCCGGCCGCTCGCAACCCGTGGCTGTGCGAGGCACTTGAGAACGTTCCGCACTCCGCGCTCACCGGCCTCTTCTAGGGCCTGTCTTCACACTTCCCTCGTCTCCCGGAGGGCGCCCCGGCGGCGTTCGGTGCGTGCTCTCGGCGGGCCGGGTGCAGGGCCTCGTACGGGGCGTACTGGGCGTACTCGGCTTCGCGCCCGGCGCGGCGAGAGTGCGTACCGGGCGTCGCCGGGCAGAGGGGAGTTCGAAGACAGGCCCCAGCCGAGGTCTACGGGCGCGGGCCGATCCGACGCGTCAAGCACCAGGGCAGTGGCGTGACCGGCGAGGCCGACGCCTGTCCGGTTTCCGATGCCGTGACGTGAGGTCGGCCGTGCCGCACGCGGACGGCCACGGCAGCGGCAGACGTCCCGCCGAAGCCCGGCCGCCCGCGCTGACCTGGAGGGACGACGTTTCAGACCTCCCGCGAGCCGGCGGACTCGCGCTGAGTGAACCCGGCCTGTCGCACCCGGGGCGCGTACGAAAACGGGGCCAAGTTCCGCCGGTACCTGGGCAAACATCCGGCGGCCATGGTCATCGTATCGAGTTAACGTCGACGGCTTTTCTTGGTCCAACTGGTGCGGCGGCCCTTACTGTTCTTGCGAAATCTGGATGCATTCCCGTCTGTATCCCGGCATTTCATCCCGTTGTCCCGATCGCACCCAGGCATACGCGCTGCCGCCCGAACCAAGGAGAGCTCCCCCGATGACCGTTGACTCGACCCCGGAGGCTCGCCTGGAGCCGCCCCGGCAATCCAGCCTGGGCACGGCGGCGGCCCGCAATCTCTCCACCACGACCAAGTCCGCGCCGCAGATGCAGGAGATCACCTCTCGCTGGCTGCTGCGGATGCTCCCCTGGGTGGAGACCACGGGCGGGACCTATCGGGTGAACCGTCGTCTGACCTACACCGTGGGCGACGGAAGCGTGGAGTTCGTCCAGGACGGCGCCGACGTCCGGGTGATCCCCCGTGAGCTCGGTGAACTGGCGCTGCTGCGGGGCTTCGACGACATCGACGTGCTGACCGCGATCGCCGAACGATGCGTGCAACGCGACTTCCGGGCCGGCGAGACACTGGTCGAGCGCGGAGCGCCGGCGACTCGGCTGCACCTGATCGCCCACGGCCGCGTCAACCAGATCGCCGTGGGCGAGTACGGCGACGAAGTCGCTCTCGATGTACTCGCGGACGGCGACCGGTTCGGCGACGACGCCCTGCTGGACGAGGACGCGAGCTGGGAGCAGACCGCGGTCGCCGAGACCCCGGGCACGCTGCTCACCCTGTCGCGCGCCGACTTCGCGGCAGTGCTGGACACAGCGCCGAGCCTGCGCGCCCACGTAGAAGAGTTCACGTCGCTTTCACGTCGACGCCAGAACCGACGCGGTGAGGCGGAGATCGCGATGTCGGCCGGCCACCGGGGTGAGCACGAGTTGCCCGGCGCGTTCGTCGACTACGACCTGAACCCGCGCGAGTACGAGCTCTCGGTCGCGCAGACGATCCTGCGGGTCCACACCAGGGTCGCCGACCTCTACAACGAGCCGATGAACCAGACCAAGGAGCAACTCCGGCTCACCATCGAGGCGTTGCGCGAGCGCCAGGAGCACGAGCTCATCAACAACCGGGAGTTCGGCCTGCTCCACAACGCCGACTTCAAGCAGCGCATCCAGACGCGCTCCGGCCCGCCGACGCCGGATGACCTGGACGAGCTGCTCTGCCGCCGTCGCGGTTCGAAGTTCTACCTCGCGCATCCCCGGACGATCGCGGCGATCGGTCGCGGGTTCAACGCGCGCGGGCTCTACCCGGACCACGTCGACCTCGGCGGCCAGCAGGTACCGGCCTGGCGCGGGGTCCCGATCCTCCCGTGCAACAAGATCCCCATCACGAAGGAGCAGACCAGCTCGATCCTCATCATGCGTACCGGCGAGGAGAACCAGGGCGTCATCGGTCTGCGGCAGACCGGCCTGCCGGACGAGTACGAACCGGGGCTGTCGGTCCGGTTCATGGGCGTCGAGGAGAAGTCGATCACCTCCTACCTCGTCAGCACCTACTACTCCGCCGCCATCCTCGTGCCGGACGCGGTCGGCGTTCTGGAGAACGTGCAGATCGCCCGCCGGCCCAAGTAGCGGTTCAGCCCGCACAGCTCGGCGTGTCACCCCGGTCCACCCGGGTCGGTCGCGCATGCCCGAAGGGCCCGGGACAGCCGCCCACGCCCCACCAAGGAGCCCTCAAGGAGTCATGGATGCCCCAGCCTGATCCGCCCCCTCCTCAGTCGAGCCTGCCGGAAGCGGCCTCCCGCTTCGGGGCGCATGTACTTGCTGATGCCGCTGCCCGCGCATGCGACATCAGCGTTGCCACCGGCGGCCCACCCCGTACGCCGTCCCCGCCCGCCGCATTCGCGGTGCCCGCGCCGGCCCCGGCTCCCCTCGATGCCCCGGCGGCCGCGGCCCCATCGCCGGGTGCCGACCTGGGACGGCTCCTGCGCGGCCCCAGCGGTATCGGCACGGCGGGCCTGCGCCTGAGCCCGCGGGAGGAACCACCACAACACCCCGAGCCGTCAGCCTCGGTACCGACGGACCCGGTGCCGTCGACAACTGCCGCGGCGGGCACGCCGATTCCCGGCCTGTACCACCACCCCGTACCCGAGCCCGATCCCGTGCGGATCCAGGAGGTCAGCCGCAGGATCAAGGACTGGGCCCTGGACGAGGTCTCGCTGTACCCCGACGACTGGGAGGAGGAGTTCGACGGCTTCTCCGTGGGCAGCTATATGGTCGGCTGTCATCCCGACGCGCCCACCATCGACCACTTGATGATCGCCACCCGGCTGATGGTGGCCGAGAACGCGGTGGACGACTGCTACTGCGAGGACCACGGTGGCTCGCCCATCGGCCTCGGCGAGCGTCTTCTGCTGGCGCACACCGCCCTCGACCCCCTCCACACGACGGAGGAGTACCAGCCGGACTGGGCGAAGTCGCTCCACGCGGACGCGCCCCGGCGCGCGTACCGCTCCGCGATGGAGTACTTCGTCCAGGCCAGCAGCCCGTCACAGGCCGACCGGTTCCGGCACGACATGGCCCGGCTGCACATGGGTTACCTCGCCGAGGCCGCCTGGGCCCAGCTGGACGAGGTCCCCGAGGTGTGGGAGTACCTGGCGATGCGCCAGTTCAACAACTTCCGCCCCTGCCCCACCATCACCGACACCGTCGGCGGCTACGAACTGCCGGCGGACCTGCACGCCCAGCCGGCCATGCAGAAGGTCATCGCACTCGCGGGGAACGCGACGACCATCGTCAACGACCTGTACTCGTACACCAAGGAACTCGACGCTCCCGGCAGGCACTTGAACCTGCCGGTCGTGATCGCGGAACGTGAGGATCTCTCCGACCGCGACGCCTATCTGAAGTCGGTCGAGGTCCACAACGACCTCATGCACGACTTCGAGGCCAACGCCGCGGCGCTGGCCGCCGACTGCCCCCTGCCGAATGTTCAACGCTTCCTGCGCGGCGTCGCCGCATGGGTCGACGGCAACCACCACTGGCACCAGAACAACACCTATCGCTACAGCCTTCCCGACTTCTGGTAAAGATTGGATTCCTCAGTGACCAGCACCGAACTCACCGCTGACACCCGCGACCTCCCCCTGTTCGTCCCCAACCCGGCCACGCCCTACCAGGGCGACATCGCCCGCTACTGGGACGGCGAGGCGAGGCCGGTGAACCTGCGGCTCGGCGATGTCGACGGTCTCTATCACCACCACTACGGCATCGGTGAGGTCGACCACTCGGCGCTCGGCGACAGCCAGGACGCCAAGAGCGAGCAGAAGTTGATCGCCGAACTCCACCGGCTGGAGTCGTCCCAGGCCGATCTCCTGCTGCGGCACCTGGGCGACATCGGACGGGACGACACCCTGATGGACGCCGGCTGCGGCCGCGGCGGCTCGATGGTGATGGCGCACCAGCGCTTCGGATGCACGGTCGAAGGAGTCACCCTGTCGGCCAAGCAGGCCGACTTCGCCAACGGCCGCGCAGCCGAACTCGGCATCCAGGACCACGTCCGCGCCCGCGTCTGCAACATGCTCGACACGCCTTTCGAGACCGGGCAGGCCGCGGCCTCGTGGAACAACGAGTCGAGCATGTACGTCGACCTGCACGACCTCTTCGCCGAGCACTCCCGCGTTCTCTCGGTCGGCGGTCGCTACGTGACCATCACCGGCTGCTGGAATCCGCGGTACGGCCAGCCCTCGAAGTGGGTGTCCCAGATCAACGCGCACTTCGAGTGCAACATCCACTCCCGCCGGGAGTACCTGCGTGCCATGGCCGACAACCGCCTCGTGCCGCAGACCGTCATCGACCTCACGCCCGACACCCTGCCGTACTGGGAACTGAGGGCCACGTCTTCGCTGGTCACGGGGATCGAGGACGCGTTCATCAACTCGTACAGGGACGGATCTTTCCAGTACCTCCTGATCGCGGCCGACCGCGTCTGAGCACTCGCTGAAGGGGAGGGCCCGGACGGACCGGGCCCTCCCCGCACACGACCTCGGGACCAGCTCGGAGCCGTCGAGGCTCGCCTGCTCGGACGTTCTCCGACGACGTTCGGGAGCGCGGGCCTCGGCTCACATACGCGTCCGTTCCGGCGGCGGCCAGTACCGCCGCGTCCGACGGCCGCGGGGCGGCTGTCGGACGCCTGGGTCTGCCAGGTCAGCGCCTCCCCCGCAGGGCCCGTGCCCGGGAAGGTCGCCGCGCCGAGTGTCCACCAGAGGGGCAGGAACCAAGACCGCGCGGTTCCGACCGTGACCGCCCCCAGAGCGGTCAAGCCCAACAGGCCCGCCGTGTCGCGGACCACGGATCCGAGCGGCCCGAAGCGTGTGACGGTGGGCAGCGTGGCCAGCAGGAGCATGAGCACGCAGCCCAGGGCCGTGGCCAGGTGGGACATCCGCAGCCATGCCCACGGCCTCGACGCCGTGCGGTCCAGGGTGTCGTCGGGGCCGCCGAGCGTGGCGGTGACGACGGCCACGAGGAGCAGCACCGTCAGGGCGAGTACGGTGCTGCCCACTTCGCCTTTGTCGCCGAAGACCGTCGCCAGCAGCCACGCGAGCGCGGTGCCAGCGACCGCCGCGCCTAGCGCCGTCGGCACCTGGCGCGAGCGGACGTAGAGTGTCAGCCCTCTCATCGGGCGCCCCGGTTCAGGAGGTCGGTGGTGTCCTGGCACTTCTGGGCGGCCTGGTAGACGGCGGTCACCCGGGCGGCGGCCTCGGCCGACGGCAGTGCCTTCAGCCCTTCGTAGAGCCTGACGGCCTCCGGGTCCTCGAATTCGAGGCCTTGGGCACCGACGGTCGGCTCCCGGTCGAGCAGCCAGTAGGCGGCCGCGGTGGCGACCGGGAAGTTCCGGGTGTCTCCGCAGTGGAGAGGGCCGGTGAGCACTTCGGTGAGCATCGTCGGTTCGAGCCGGCCCGGGTGGGCGAGGCGACCGTGCTTGTCGACCGCGATCCTCATCAGCGCGGTGTCGGACCGCGACCTCGGTGCGGTGGGAGGAAAGATCGTGGTGGTGTCCTCGTGTGCCTCGACGACCGGCGTTTCGAAAGGAGTTCCAGCGCGTGCCGGGCCTTGGGGGTCACCGCGGGCAGCAATCTTTCGTGCGCTCGACTGACGCAGACCTGCGGGGTGTCGTCGGTGCACACCAGTTGCTGGGCGACGGGGTCGAGCATCGCCTGGTCATAGGCGTCACCGGTCGGTACGACCAGAGCCGTTGCCGTCGCCCCGATCGCCAGTGGCACCAGCGCGGTGAACGCGAACTTGCGGTTCCGGACGGCGAAGAGCACGACGCCGGCCACGGCCACCACGACCATCCAGAGTGCCTGGGCGACGCTGACTCGGCCGCCCACGGTGGTGTAGTCGCTGAACATGCTCATCCCCATGCCCGGGGAGAACGCCGCCGAGATGCCGCCGTCCGGAAGGGCGTGGGGCGCGAAGACCAGCAGCGCGAAGCCGAGCACGGCCAGCGCGGGGCCGGTGGCGAGCGCCGGAACGAGGCGTCCGACGGCCAGACCGAGCCAGACCGAGGCGATCATCGCGACCAGCCCGACCAGCCCGACGGCCACGACGACGAACGCGGCCGACGGCAGGTAGCGCGCCGTGTCGGCGATCCGTGGCGCCGCCGCGAAGAGCGTGACCAGGTACGCGACGAGAACGGCCAGCCCGGTCGTGACCAGGATCGGCACCCGCTCCTGCCGGGCGCGGCGGCGGAACGCGTCGACGAGACGGTTCGCGGCGATCGTCCAGAGCCAGCCGACCGCACTGCCCCTGGTCACGGAGCCCGCATAGCTGCCGGCCGCCCGCCAGACCGCCAGGTAGGTCTCCTGAAGCGCCGCTGCGCCAACCACGGCGACGTACGCCGGTACAACTCGTCGAACGCCGCCCGGTCTCCACCGGCGACGCGACGCATGAGTTCTGCCTCGTCGAGGTCTGCCATACCTTTCACGATCAGCAAGACGACGCGACCGTCGATTCAGGTTCTCGGGCGGTTCGATGCCACCGCCCGGTGCCGTGCTGCGAAAGGTGGACGGCTCGATCCCCGATGATGGGACTGCCCGGTAACGGATCACGCGATACGGAGAGGTGCGTACATGGCGATGGAGGCCGGCACACGGCAGGACGAGCACGTCACGGGACGGGTGTGGACGGTGCGCCTGGACCCCTACGGCCGCGTTTCCGCCGGCGCGGTCAGGCTTTCCTGCTCCCGTCCGGCCTGCGCCGAGCAGCGCTTTCCCGACGGCACCGCCGCGGGGCGCAAGGCCGCGATCGGTCACGTCAACACGCACTTGGCCCACATCCGTACGGGTGGCGGGCCGCGCGGGGAGGCGTCGTGCGCCTGCCGCGTCGCCGACTGCGCATGGCACACCCCCGACCCCGAGACCGTGCGCCAGGGCGGAAGACGGCCGACGACCGGCGCGGTGCGGTGCGGGGGCCCGATGGTCCTGACCGTGTACGCGGACCGCGCCGGACGGCTGTGGCGGATCGCGGAGATGTGCGCACGCTGCGCGGCCGCCACCCCCGACTGCCGCGTCCTCGACACCGCGCCGCCCCCGGCACGCACCGCCCCCGCAGGGCCGGTCCGGACGGCCGGCAACCAGGATGCGAGCTCCTCGGGTGGCACGTCGGGCGGCACGGAGAAGACCGGTGTCGCGGCGGTGTTCTCCGACTACGCTGCCGGTACGTCGTCAGCCGTCGCCACACCGGCTTCGGTCCCCCGCGCCCGCGCCGCCGCACCGGACAGAACCCCGCAGAGAGCGAAGCGGTGGGGGAAGATCGCGCAGCGGACCGTGCCGCAGGACCTCAAGCCCGACGTCCTGCGCCTCGAACTCATCGAGCTCGGGGACGCGTTCCGCGCCTACCAGCAGCGTCCCGATCCCGACCTCGTCCTGCTCGCCGAACTTCATGAGCGCAAGGCCCGCGCCTTCCGTCTGTGGGCCGACGCGAGCGGTGACCGGACCCTGCGCCCCGAGGCCGAGCGCGCCGAGACGGCCGCGCGGACCACTAGGGAGATGCACGCCAACCGCAGCGGCCAGGTGATCGGCGACCCGGCGGACCACGACGGGCCGGTGGTGGAACGGCTGCTGACGCGGGGCCAGGCCGTGCACGCCCGCGCCGTGCTGAACCATATCGCCGCCCACGCCCCGCACCCCGAGGCCGAGGTCCGCCTGGCGGTCTTCATGCTCACCCTGCGGGCCGCCCGCGCCGGCACCGGGAACATCACCGGCCAGGACCTGACCGGCTGGCTCCAGGACGATGCCGAACGCGTTCTGGAGCAGTTGGTCGTATCCGACTGGCTGCTCCTGCCCGGCACCGTCGCCGACGTGATGGCCTCCCGCTCCGAGGACCCCACCGCCATCACCGTCCCGACTCTGCTGCCCGATCGGGCGCGCCCGCTCACCCTCGGCAAGAACAACCGGGCGCGGATCTCGGGCTGGGCGCAGAGGGTCGTGGGTGACCGGAAGATCCGAAAGAAGAAGGCCACCGCGACCGACCGGCTCCTGGCCCTGTACACCGCCGCCCACACCCGGCCCGACGGCCGCCTCGGCGGCCCCGAGGAGGACGACGGGCTGCCCTTGGACCAGGTCGCAGCCTTCTGCGCCCTGGCCCCTGAACAGGTCGCCGAGCATGCCGAACTACTGGTCGCCGCCGACTGGTTCACCGAGGCCGACACCGATCAGGGACGACTCCGGGGGCAGCTCAGCGAGCGCGTCCTGCCGTTGTCCGGGCTGCTGCTGTGACCCCGGCTCCTCCATCCGCCGGGTTGACGGGCGTCAGCAGTTCTTGATGGACCAGACCGGGTTCCAGTTGTAGTTGCCGCCGTAGACGCCCGTAGGGACGGACTTGATGAGGTTGCCGCTCTGGCCGTAGAAGTACGCGGTGGCGCCTCCTGTTTGGGAGTTCTGGTACGAGCCCGCGCCCAGGAAGTTGGAGAGTGTGTAGGTGTCGCAGTAGTAGAGGGAGAAGACCGCGTAGTCCGACCTCGTGGTGTCCCAGGCCGCTACGCACAGGTTGCCGCTCTCGCAGTTGAGGGAGCCGCCGATCGGGACGTGCACGATCTTGTTGGCCTTCGGCCAGGTCGTCGGAGGCTCCGCGGCGGCGGAGCCGGGCGCCGGTGCCGCGGCCGGCATGGTCAGTACGTGGCTCAGATCCCGGTCCGTCGGAGCCGCCTGAGCCGGGCCGGTCGTGAACACGGCTGCCAGCGCCAGTGTCAGGGCGCCGAGGCCTCCGAGCAGCGAACGTCGTCTGTCAAGCATGGTGTGTGAACCCCCTGTCGAACGGGACGTTCGTTCGTCCCGTTCCTTCAAAGCTGTCGTCGCCCCTCCGGCCCCGCCACACACGGAAGTCCTGCCTTAAAGGGAGCCCGCCCCTCCGAGCAGGGCCCGTCCGGCCGGCGTGATGGTGTGGACCACGTGCTTGCCGCGGCGCACGCTCGACAGCAGGTTCGCCCGGCGCAGTACGGCCGTGTGCTGGCTGGCGGCCGGCCCGGATACACCGAGACGCACGGCGAGTTCGCTGGTCGTGCGGCCGGTCACCACGTCCTCCAGAATCGCGGCGCGGGTGCGGCCGATGAGCGCGCCGAGATCCCCTCCCGATGCCGGACGGCCGGGTGGGCGGGCCCAGCCGAGTGCGTGCTGGACGGGGTAGACGAGGACGGGAGGAAGGTCGGGGGCGGCGAGTGTGACCGGTCTTCGGACGCAGAACAGAGAGGGCTGGAGCAGCAACCCCCGTCCGCCGAGCCGGACTTCGCGCTCGACGGGATAGTCGGCCTCCAGCACGGGCGGACGCCAGCGGAGCACGGGCCGGAAGCTCGCCAGCAGTCCTTCGGTGCCGCCCCTGAGTACCTCCCGGGTACGGATCGCCAGGTCGGCGTCCACCTGTGCCCGGACCCGCGACCAGAACGGGGCCAGCGCGAAGCGGTGGTAACCGCGCAAGGCGGCTCCCAGGCTGCGCAGCATCGACGGCTCGCCGTCGGCCAGGGCGCGGGCCTCGGAGAACAGCGGCCGGGTGCGGCGCGGGGAGGCGGCGAGTTCGGTCAGGTCCCTGCGCAGCACCGTGCGGGGTGTGCGCAGCACTGTGTCCACGGCGCCCTCCAGGTCGTAGGAGCCGCCGAGGTCGGGGGTGAGGAAGTCCGGTGAGTATCCGCGCGGCGGCAGCAGCGCGGTGAGCAGCGTTGGCGCCGGCCGCAGCCGCGGGCGGACCAGCCGCCGCCAGTCGCCGAACAGCAGGGGCGCGTCGTCCCCGGCCAGCGCCTGGAAGCTGTTGGTGATCTCCCAGAGGGGATCCGGAGCGGTGGCGACGCGTACGCGCGCGATGTCGTCAGTCGTGAAGTGCACCCTCAGCATGGGGGCTCCGATGGTGGTCGGTCATCGGGTGGGGGGCTGCGCCTCCCGGCAGTGACGGAGCGCCACTGCCGGGAAAGGGCGGCGGTCGAACGGGCCGGACTCGGAGGTGCCCGGCGTCAGGGCAGGATGTGCCCTGCCGTGCGGAAGAGCCGGTACCACTCCTCCCGGGTGAGCGGGAGGTCCGAGCCCGCGGCGGACTCCGCGACCCGGCCCGGGTTGGTGGTGCCGAGCACCACCTGCATGTTCGCCGGGTGGCGGGTGATCCACGCGACGGCGATGCCGGTCGGCGTCACTTCGTACTTCTCGGCCAGCTCGTCGAGGGCGTCGTTCAGCTCCGCGTAGTTCTCGCGGTCGCCGATGAAGACCCCGTCGAAGAAGCCCTTCTGGAACGGCGACCAGGCCTGCAGGGTGATGCCGTTCAGGCGGGCGTGGTCCAACAGGCCGTTGTCCCGGGAGACCGACTGGTCGAGGCCGGCCATGTTCGCGGCGATCCCCGAGGCGATCATCGGGCAGTGGGTGATGCTCAGCTGCACCTGGTTGGCCACCAGCGGCCTGCGTACCGCGGTCCTGAGCAGTTCGATCTGGCCCGGCGTGTGGTTGGAGACGCCGAAGTTCACGACCTTGCCGGCCGCGTGCAGTTCGTCGAAGGCGGCGGCCACCTCCTCCGGCTCGACGAGCGTGTCGGGACGGTGCAGCAGGAGGACGTCGAGGTAGTCGGTGCGCAGGGCCGCGAGCGACTCGTCGACCGTGCGCACGATGTGCTCTTTGGAGAAGTCGAAGAAGCCGGGCCGGATGCCGACCTTGCTCTGGATCAGGATCGACTCGCGCTCCGCGCCGGTGAGTTTGACGGCCTGTCCGAAGCGCTCCTCGCACGCGTGGCGCGAAGGTCCGTAGATGTCGGCGTGGTCGAAGGTGTTGATCCCGGCGTCCCGGGCGCTGTGGTACAGCCCGCGGACGGCCTCGTCGTCGAGTGCGGCGATGCGCATCAGGCCCAGGACGACGTTCGAGGCCCGCAGTTCGGTCTGGGGGAAGGAGAGCGTTTTCACGGTTCCATCCTTGCGAACGGCCCGACGTGGCGCCAGTGACAACCGTCAGCCAGTACGAGGCACGGGTGGCGAGTCAGTACCGAGGCCGGGTGTCGTGCGCGGGCAGTGGGTGCAGCGTGGGCCAGCGTTCCACGAGGCGCCTGGCCAGCGTCGTACTGAGGCGGCCGAGTGCGTGCAGGTGGTCGTGGTCGCGGGAGAGGCCGGCCACCACGTCGAGCCGGTGGACGAGCCGCTCGCGGGCGGAGACGTGGCCCCACTTGAAGTCTTTCACGGGCACGCGCGCCAGGTGGTCGACGGACTCCCGATGGGCGCGCTCCACCAGGGCGTCACCACGGATCAGCCAGCCCGCGCAGGCGTCGGCGAGATCGCCGGGGACGTCGGTGCCGGTCAGGCTCCGCCACGTGGCCCGGTAGGTCTCCTCGGCTTCCGCGAGCGGCGCGGCCGTGACCGACATCGCGCACCAGCAGGTGGGGAACCCGATGCGGAGGTAGGCGAGTTCGACGATCCCGTTGCCCAGCGACGCCTGCTCGAAGTCGACGAAGCGGACGCCGCCGGCGGTGCGCAGGTCGTTGCCGGGGCAGGGGTCACCGTGCAGCAACGCGTGGTGGTCCGACGGGCCGAGCCGGTCGATCAGGCCCGCGAGTTCGCCCGGCACCGCGGGCGGGACGGGCACATCGAGCGCTTCGGCCAGGGCGAGGAAGGATTCGGCGTCGGCGGCCGACGGTCCGGACCAGGCGGGGAGAGTGCCCGCGTCCGCAGGGCCGGTGAGCGCGTGCAGCCGGGCGAGGGACTCGGCGTAGCCGACCATCCAGTCGTCGGAGGCGCCGAGATCGTCCAGGTGCTCCAGGACCAGGACACGGGGCGCCGGGTCCGTGGCGAGCAGCGCGGGCGCCACCGTGGGCCGGGTGGCACGGGCGGCGAGCCGCAACGCGGTGGCCTCGCGCGCGTAGCGCGCATCCGCGCCGGCTCCGGGACCGCCTCCGTCGGTGATCTGTTTGACGATCACCCGCTCCCCGCCGCGCAGCTCGACCCGCCACACGCGGGATCGTGGGCTGCTGTCGAGGAGCCGGGCCGTCGTGGGGCGGCCCACCGAGGAACGCAGCTCGTCACTGAGGGGCACCGAGGTCCACATGACGCGAGCTTAATCCCGTCTCTTTGATACACAGGTGTTTATGACGCAGGTCTTTGTGCCGCAGGTCTTTGTGCCAAGACCCTTTGTGCCAAAGGCCTGTGTCTGACGCACTGTTGAGCTCCGCTGGACCCCCCGAACGGCATCCGTCTACGAAGACGAAGCACCGTCAGTCCTCAGTCCTCAGCCCTCGCCTCCTTGCCGGATGACGCCAGGTTGTCCGTCATGCGCTGCGCCTCCGTGGAGCGTCGCTGGTCGCGGTAGAGGGTCCGGGCGTTGGTCCAGGCCTCGTGGGCGCCGTCCCGGTCGCCGCGCTGGGCGCGGATGTCGCCGAGCCGGGACCAGGTGTCGGCCTCGCGGTTGGCGTTGCCGATGGCCTGGAAGTGGGTGAGTGCCTGATCGTAGGCGTGCAGGGCGTGCTCGGTTCTGCCGGTGCGCCACGCGATGTGGGCCAGCGTGTCCCAGGTGGCGGCCTGGCCCTCGCCGTCCCGGTGGTGCTGCAGCAGAGGCAGTGCCTGGCGGCAGTGCTCCTCGCCGCTCTCGTAGCGGCCGAGGCGTGCCAGGGCCCAGCCGGTCCCGTTGAGGGTGTTGGCCTCACCGACCTCGTCGCCGAGCCGCCGATAGCCCTTGAGCGCTTCGGCGAAGTGCGGAAGGGACCTCTCATGGGCATCGATCCGGACGTGAACCTCCGCCAGCGCGTGGTGAGTTCGGGTGAGGCCCGCGGTGTCGCCGTGGTCGCCGAAGTGCGCGAGGGCCCGGTCCAGGTGGGGCAGCGCGTCCTCGTACCGGCCTGCCTGGGCCAGGGCCACCGCGAGCCGCTGGCGGGTGTGCGCCGCGAGCGCGGCGTCCCGCAGCGCCGCCGCCGCGTCCAGGGCCGCGTACCAGGCCTGGATGCTCTGTGTGAAGAGTCCGCGCCGCCAGCGGAACGTGTGCAGGGACCAGGTCAGCCTGCACACCGCGGAGTGCAGGTTCCGGCGCCGGGCCGTCGCGGCGATGTCCTGCAGGCAGTGCTGCTCCGCCTCGAACCAGGCCAGGGCGCTGTCGGCGTCGTCGAACGTCAGGGGTGCGGCTTCCGGCCGGTGCGCCGGCAGGGGGTCCTCGCCGGTGCGGTGGGGGTCGAGGGCCCGGTGCGCCGCGTCGGCGTTGCTTACGTAGAAGTCGATTACGCGGCCGGTGAGTTGCTCGCGGCGCTCTGTCGGCAGCGCGGCCGCCTGCTCCTCGGCGTACAGCCTGACCAGGTCGTGCATGTGGTAGCGCCCGGGGCGATGGCTCCGGACGAGGCACGCTTCCTCGAGGACGCGCAGGGCCCGGCGCGTCCGGGCGGGCGGTCGGTCGGCGAGATGGGCGAGCGCCGCGAGACCGATGTCCAGGTGCGGCGTCAGACCCATCAGGCAGAGCAGGCGGCTTGCCTCGGGGTCCAGTGCCCGGTGGGACGAGGAGAACAGGATGCGCAGGCCGGTGGAGACCTCGCCGGTGTCCAGGGCGTCGAGTCGGGTGCGCGGATCGCGCAGTTCCCGGGCGAGTTGGTCCAGTGACGCCCCCGGGAGGCCGACCGCGTGCGCGGCCGCGATGTCCAGGGCGAGCGGCAGGCCGGCGCAGGAGCGGACGATGTCACGCAGTGCGGGTTCCGTCTCGGTGCGCGCGCTGCCCACGCGGCGGGCGAAGAGCCGGGCGGATTCCGTGTCGGGCAGCACCGATAGGTCGACGGAGTCGGCTCCGCAGCGCACTTTGAGGCTGCTCAGCCGGTTCCTGCTGGTGACCAGCGTGAGACAGCCGGGAGTGGCGGGCAGCAGCGGGAGGACCTGATCGCTGTTCCTGGCGTTGTCGAGGAGCACGAGCATGCGGCGTTCCGCCATGAGCGTGCGGTAGAGCGCGGCGCGTCCCTCTGTGTCGGGGGGTATCTCGCGGTCGACGGCGCCCAGGGTCATGAGAAACGTATGGAGAACGTCACCGGGCGGGGTGGGCTCCGCCCCGGGGCTGAACCCGTTCAACTGGGCGTAGAGCTGCCCGTCGGGGAACGCGTCGAGGTGCTCGTGCGCCCACCGGAGGGCCAGCCACGTCTTGCCTATTCCGCCCATGCCGCCGACCACGGAGACCGCCGGGACGTGTTGCCGGGCGCGTGCCTCGGTCTGGTCGCCGAGCAGGGTGAGCGCGTCGTCGCGCCCCACGAACCCGGTGGGGCGCGCGGGTAGTTGGCGAGGAATACGGACCGGCGGCTCGGCGTCCGCGGGCCGCGCACCGGCCGGCCGTTCGGGAACCGTGACGAGCAGGTCGTCGTGGGCGTCCAGCATCCGCCGGTGCAGTTCCTGGAGCCGAGGGGTGGGGTCCACTCCCAGGGACTGCGCGAGGTGGCCGCGCAGGTGCTCGTACGCGGTGAGGGCCGCGGCGTGCTGGCCGCTGCGGTACAGAGCCAGGATGTGCTGATGGGCCACCCGTTCGTCCAGCGGGTGCTCGGCTGCGAGCGCGGTGAGCCCGGGAACCAGATCGGCGTGCCCTCCTTCGCCGAGCAGCAGTTCTTGGTGTTCGAGCCGGGCCCGCAGGTGCTCGGCGTCCAGGGTGAGCCGGTATGCGTCCAGCCAGTCGGACCTGAGCCCGGCGAACGGCCGGCCCCGCCACAGTCCGAGCGCCTCCTCGTACTGCCGCTTCGCCTCCTCACCCGTCGCCGCGCGCGCCCGTTCGGCCAAGTACCGGAAGCGGGACAGGTCCACGCGGCACTCGTCGGTCCGCAGCGCGTACCCGGCGGGCGTGCGGACGATGTCCCACTCCTGCCGGTCGGCGGAGGACGTGCGCAGGGCCCGCAGCCGGGAGATGTAGCTGTACAGCGTCGCGGCGGCCCGGGGCGGCGGTGCGCTGCCCCAGACCCGGTCGGTCAACGTGTCCAGCGCCACGGGCCGGTTGACGTCGATCATCAGGAGCGCGAGGACGCATCGCTGCCGAGGGGAGCCGGGGACGGTGTCGGATGTGTGGGAGCGGATGACCACATCGCCCAGGAGCGCGAACCGGATACTCATGCAACTCCTTCTTGCTGTACCGCCTGCTTTCGCGGGCCCGCCCGCCAAAACCGTGACGGGCCGTCAATTAAAGCCGGGCGTACCGGACTTCACTCTGCAAGAAAATATCAAGGTCGTTGCAGGGCGTGTACGGGAGTGTGATGACGCAAGAACGTACTTCCGGGGGAAAGGAACACTTATGAAGCACCGTGTCGCAGGCCGAGGACTCGTCGGACTGTTCGGCGCCGCCGTGCTGTTGGCGGCCACCGGCGGCATCGCCACCGCACAGGGCGCGACCGAGGGGGCCTCGTCGGCATCGCGCGGGGCGACCGCCACCGCGTTCTCCGCGCAGTCCGAGTCAGGTCGCTATCTGACGGACGGCGCCCGCATCCACACGCAGCCCAGCACGACTTCCACCGTGGTCGGCTACGGCTACCAGACCCACGTCGTCACCGTCATATGCCGCCGTGTGGTCGCCGGGCAGGAGTGGTTCTACCACACCGACAACGCCACCGGCGTGACCGGCTGGGGCAGGTACGACGTAGTCGCCCCCTACATCGCGGTGGGTAACTGCTGACCCCTCTCCGGCTTCCGAGCCGGGGCGCGCCGACGCCGCGACCGGCTCTCCGTCCACGGGGGTGGCGGAGGACCGGCGCGGCAGAGGCCACCGTTGCCGCGCCGGGCGCGTCATGGTTTCCAACGTCGGCACGATGGCGCTCTCCCCGTTCGACGAGTTGCGCCACGACGACGGCGGTGAAGGTGCCGACCGAGGGGCTGGAAAGCGGGTCCGTGCTTGAGACGGGGCGCCGGCCAGTGGGGAGCTTCCTGCGGGCACTGCGCGAGAGGCGTGCCCCGTAGTCGCCGTGCCGACATCCGGAGCACTGAGCCCATCTCGGGTTACTGCCAACCGAAGAGGTAGACGATGTACGAGGCCAGCACGGACCCCGCCGTTCCCGCAACGGTCGATATGGCGAGCCAGACAAGCTGTTCGCCCATGCCCTTTTGAGTGTTGTGCAACTTGCTCTCCCTCAGGCTTTGGTACGCCCCCGGCAATCGCTGGGGACAAGCTTGAGACAGGCCCGACATGACAATAGCCGTTGCTCAAGGGGTGCGAGGGCCTGACGAGGAATTCACTCCGCCGACCAAGGCGGGACAGCTGAGCGGCAGCGGTCAGGGATGTGAGGCGCCGTCCTCGCCGACAGTCCCCGCATGGTCTCGGGACGGCGATCTGCAGACGGCCCGGGGTCCGTTCGGCGGCAGCGAGCAACCCCGCCAGGTGTGTGACCTACTGACGCCAGTTGCCTGCTGGCTGTCTCGCCTACGGTCGTACGGTCCGCTGCCGGGCGCCCCAACAGGACAACTACCAGCGCTAACGGACGAGTTGATCTGTTGATCTCAGGAACCCATGCGCGTGGAGTCTGACACGGTGGCACTGGAGGTCCACTTCTGCGTCCCGCACCGTGATCCGGTCGCTCTCGCTCACGAGCTGATCCGGGCTTTCCACGGGCGAGCCGGTCATCTCGGAGACGTGCAGAAGCCCCTCCACGCAAGGGGCGAGCCGCACGAACACTCCGAACGGGACGATCTTCGTGACCGTTTTCAAGGAGATGGAGACCTGGCCACGACGTGTCTCGGACGTGATGACTACTCCGGTGATCCACCGGCCGGCCCCCACCACTTCTGAGGGGTCGCTGATCCAGGACCACGTCAGGTCGGGCACCCGGATGAAACCGGTGCGGAACTCGTCGGGCTCACCGTCGAGATGGACGAAGACCCCGGAGTTGTGAGCCGTCGGCACCGTCCCGGAGACGATCTGGAGGCGTAGGGCCGCAGGTAGGCCCACTCTTCGAGCAGGGTGCGGTTGTAGCGTTCGAGCTTGCCGTTGGCCTGTGGCCGGTAGGCACGGGTCGGTCTGCGGGTTGCGCCGAGGTCTGCCAGGGCCTGCAGCCAGACGAAGCTCTTGCGGTAGGGCCGGGCGTTGTCGGTCAGGACCCGTTCGATGCGGTCGACGCCGTGTGCGGTGAAGAAGGCTGCGACCCGGCGGAGGAAGGCTGCGCAGGTGGCGGCTTTCTCGTCCGGGTGGGTCTCGCTGTAGGCGAGGTGGGTGTGGTCGTCGACGACGGAGTGGATGTAGTCGAAGCCCATGCTGCTGCGGGTGGCGCGGCCGGCCTGGCGGCCAGACCCTGTGCCCGCCGCCGTCGGGGATCCGGCCGAGTTTGTTGACGTCGACGTGGAGGAGTTCGCCGGGCCTCTCGCGTTCGTAGCGGCGGATGACCTGGCCGGTGGGCCGGTCCAGAAACGACAGGCGGTTCAGGCCGTGGCGGGTCAGGATCCGGTGCACCGTCGAGGGAGGCAGGCTGAGGACGGGACCGAGACGGGCGGGGCCGAGTTCACGGTCCTGACGCAGCCGGCAGACCCCGGCCCGGTGTCGGAGCTGGTGCGATGCGGCGTGGTGCGCGGCCGGCTGGAGCGGTCGAGGAGTCCGCTGTCGCCCTCCTCGCGCCAGCGGCGCATCCACTTGTGAGCGGTGGGCCGTGAGATGCCCATCTCGGCCGCAACCTGCGCGACGGGGCGGCCGGTACGGACCCGCTCGACCAGCAGGCGCCTGCCGTGAACGGTCAGCCGGGCATTACGGTGGGACACGAAGGCCTCCGTGCGGTGAAGATTCGACAGCTCCACCACACACGGGGGCCTTCGCCCGTGGCGCTGTCCCTCGACCCGAAAGACAGCGCCGGCCACCGACCGATTCGGCAGCGCTCAGGAGGTGGGCGGGACAGCGTCCGCGCAAACGGTGCAGCGCTTCCCCCGCTGCAACGGCATCCTCCAGTCGACATCTGGCTTGACGGCGTACGCGGACGAAACCTTGTGGGGCATCTCGCGGGTGTCGACGTCGAAGGCGTGAGCGACGGCGTCCGGCTCGATCGCGCTGATGAGGCCGCCCTCGTTGTCCGTTTCTATGGCAATCTTCCAACTCGTCATGGACACCGTGTGCTCGCCCTGGCATCCACGACACCCGTACACCCGTGATCGTGCCACTTGAACAACCCTGCTCCACAATCGCAGGGCTCGGGAAGCAGGCGAGGTCATCGCCGACGTCCTGCTGGGAGCGCTCCTCAACCGAGCAGAATCGAATTCAGGCTTTTTCGACGACCGACCGCGAAGCGGCTCGCCGTCGAAGCCGACGAAGTGGGCGGACCGCACGGCGGACCTCGCGGCGGACTCGTCGGCTGCGTCAGACTCGTCGGCCGTGCCGGTCGCCGCGGCGTCGAGGCAAACGCCGTAGAGCCGTGAGACGCCTGCGGGCCTCGGCTACTTCAAATTCAGGGGGATCCAGCTGCATCAGCTCGGCGAGCCAGGCCGTCAACGGCGGCCGGCTCCATTGGACAGTTCAATGCGAGCTTCCCGCAGCCGTCATAGGACGAGGACGAGGACAGCCCGTGCAGATCACGCGGCTTTGTCAGGAAACCGGGACCGGTGTCCTTCAGTTCAGCGCCAGCGCTGCGGTGATCGTCTTGCCGTCCTGCTCCACCTCGACGTCCAGGCGCGAGCACAGACGCTGAACCACCATCCAGCCGTATCCGCCGGGCAGGCCGTGCCCCGTCGACAGGCGGCGCGGCACCTCGCGACTGCCGTCGCTGACCCGTAGCTGCAGCTCATCGCCTTGAAGGGAAGCGGTGAAACGGGTTACGCCGCCCGCGTGCAGGAGCGCGTTGGCGGTCAGCTCGCTGACCACGAGCAGCGCGTCGTCCCGCAGGCGCTGGGCTCGGGGCAGCGGCAGGCCGCAGCACACCTCCAGCAGGACGGAACGGACCACGGACCGCGCGTCCGCGCAGCTGACGCCCTCTGTTTCCACTACTCCGGCCACACTGCTCACGGCGTTGGTCCCTTCCGGTCGACGTGCAGACTCTGCTTGGCTGGCTGTTGTCATCACTCCTTTCTCCCGTGCCCGAGCACACCGGCCCCACACGTCTTCGCAGGTGATACGTAATCTGCTTCAGGCAGATGCGTTGGCCGCCGGGAAGGGCGCGGGGCCCTGGGGAGGCAAGAACGCCCCGGTCTGCCGCACTTCGAGAGAGCCGACCGTAGGCCGTGATGGATAGCCTGATCACGCTGTGGCAGGCTCTGGTCATGGTTCCTGACAGACAGAGCATCGACGTCACCCGCCAGAACCGGGTGGCGGTGGTCTCGTTCCGTAACGCCATCGACCTCGACGACGCAACCGAGGCCGCCCTCGCGCTGTCCAACGCGCGCACCGACACCAGCACGGCAGGCACGCTGCTCGAACTGGCCGACCTCACCTTCGCCGACAGCACCCTGCTCAACGTGATCCTGCGCGCACACACCGAACACCAGGCCGCGCTGCGCCCCTTCGTCCTGACCGGCCCGTACCACAGCGGCGTGCAGCGGCTCTTCGAGATCACCGGTGTCACCAGCATTCTCGACCTGGCCGACACCCACAGCGACGGCGTACGCCGGGTCCACGAGCTCCTCGCCACCGGCAGCACCACACCACCCGAGACGCCCGCACCCTGAGCGACCCCGAGCACCACGGCTCGCTCGGCACAGCAGCGGCCCCTCTCCAGCGGACAGCCGCTTCTCCGGCCGCCCCTCGAGCGACGCGACGGCAACCGCGCGCCCTCTCCGCGCCACTCGTCATTCCGGGGCAGGCATCGGCCCCCGCGGGGTGGAGGCGCAGGTTCCCACTGCACAACCCGCGAGGGCCGATGCCGCACCCGTACCCGGCGATCCGTCCGATACGCCGGACTCGCGCGGCAACCCCCGCCTCCACACACAACGCGCGTGGGCCCGGCCGTCCCAGGCCGGGCCCACGCGCGTCACGACCACCACCGCCCGTGGCGTCGTGCTGTTCCGTGCATTTCAGATGCGGGTCACCACCGGTACCAACGGCCCTTGCGGCCACCACTCGCGGCGGGCTTGATCACGAAGCCGAGCAGCCACACCACGAGCACGATGATCGCGATCCACCACAGCGCCTTCAGGGCGAAGCCCGCACCGAAGAGGATCAGAGC
>NZ_JBFAKV010000037.1:0-63134 GCF_040655895.1 Streptomyces sp. NPDC050264 | reverse complement strand
GGATCGTCCCCGGCGGACACATCCGGCTGCGCTTCACCGACCCGGCCGCCTACCGGTCCGCCGCCACCGCGCTGAACGGAGCCGCCCGCGACGACGAGGCGCTGTCGCTGCGGCTCCCCAGCGACGGCAGCCAGCGCGAACTGCGCGCCGTCCTCGACCAGTTGGACGCGGCCGGTATCGAGGCCGACGAACTGACCGTGCACACCCCCGACCTCGACGACGTCTTCTTCGCCCTCACCGCCACGACCACGACCGCCGTGCCCAGCCAGTCCAAGGAGACCGTCCGATGAGCTCTCTCTCCCTCGCCGTGCGCGACTCGTCCACGATGCTGCGCCGCAACCTCCTGCACGCCCGCCGCTACCCCTCGCTCACCCTGAACCTGCTGCTCACCCCGGTCATGCTGCTGCTGCTGTTCGTCTACATCTTCGGCGACACCATGAGCGGCGGCGCCGGCCGCACCGCCTACATCGCCTACATCGTCCCCGGCATCCTGCTCATGACCATCGGCTCCACCACCATCGGCACCGCCGTCTCGGTCTCCACCGACATGAGCGAAGGCATCATCGCCCGGTTCCGCACCATGGCCATCCACCGCAGCTCCATCCTCTTCGGCCACGTGGTGGGCAGCGTCCTGCAGACCGTCGCCAGCGTCGTCCTCGTCGGCGCCATCGGGGTCGCCATGGGCTTCCGCTCCACCGACGCCTCCGCCCTGGAATGGCTGGCGGCCTTCGGACTGCTCGCCTTCTTCGCCCTGGCCATGACCTGGATCGCGGTCGGCATGGGCCTCGCCAGCCCCAACGCCGAAGGCGCCAGCAACAACGCCATGCCGCTGATCCTGCTCCCCCTCATCTCCAGCGCCTTCGTCCCCCTGCACTCGATGCCCGGCTGGTTCCAGCCGATCGCCGAGTACCAGCCCTTCACCCCCGCCATCGAGACCCTGCGCGGCCTCCTCCTCGGCACCGAGATCGGCAACAACTGGTGGATCGCGCTGGTGTGGTGCGCCGCCCTGACCCTCCTCGGCCACCGCTGGTCCAAGGCGCAGTTCAACGCCGACCCCAAGTAGGCGACATGACGCGGGTCCCCCGCCGCGCCCCGTCCCGCCCGTGGCGGCGTACACCGACACCCTCGTCGGAGTACGCCGCCACACTCATGCCCGCGCTCCGGACGACCGGGCCGGCACCGGCTCCTCGCACACGGCGTCGGCGAGCGGCACGGCCGGCCCCCAGGGGGTGAGCGCGCGGCGCAGCGCGGCGCGGGTGAGGACGGGGCCGCGGGCGGCGACGTATCCGTCGGGGCGGACGAGCATCCAGCCGCCGGGGCGCAGGCCGAGCGCGCCGCGCAGGGCGCCGCCGGGGTCGGTGAACGGCGCGGGCCCCCCGGCCGCGTCGGGGCGGTCGCCCAGCGTCCTGACCGACAGCCACTCGGCGTACCGGGCGGCCGCTGCGGTGGCCACGCCGGCCGGCACGTCGCCCGGCCCGCCGCCGCCCGCGGCCAGCAGCAACGTGCAGCGCACGTCGCGCAGTTCGGCGGCGAAGGCCGCGCGGGAGGCGGGGTCCGTGCCGTCCAGGGCGGCCGCCCTGGCCCGTTCGCCGGGGGCGGGGCCGGCCGCGGTGGGGGCGTCGTGGATGCTCAGCGGTGAGGTGCCGTAGCCGATGCGCAGACCGGACATGCCGCCGAGGACCTTGCGCGTGAGGGCACGGCGCAGCGGGGTCACCCGGCGCACGACGGAGAACACGAGGGGCAGCACGGTGCCGGCGAACAGGTTCCTCAGCTGCACGAGGACGGTGGCGGTGCGGGTGGAGTCGAGCAGCGCGGCGCCGATGGGGACGCGCTCCTGGCTGTAGCTGTCGAGCAACTCGGGCGCCGCGTGGCCCTGTTCGACCAGCGCGAGCTTCCAGGCGAGGTTGTACGCCTCCTGGATGCCGGTGTTCATGCCCTGCCCGGAGGCGGGGCTGTGCACATGGGCCGCGTCACCGGCGACGAAGACCCGGCCCTCCCGCATGCGTTCGACCATGCGCTGCTGGAAGGTGAACACGGAGGTCCACTCGCTCGCGCCGACGCGGACCGGGCGGCCCAGGCCCTTGGAGAGCTTGGCGCCGAGCCGCTCCTCGGTGCCGTCGGTCCGGCCCGTGCCGTGGGTCTGTCCGACGGCGCGGTCCGGCACGGTGTCCAGCAGCCGCCAGTGCCCTTCGCGGGCGTACGGCACCATCATCAGGGCCTGCCCGCCGGTGTGCGCCCAGTAGATGGTGTCGGGCGGCAGGTCCATGGTGACGGGCGCGTCGGCGAGCATCCACGTCTCGCTGCCCGCGCCGAGGAGTTCCAGACCGAGCAGCCGTCGTACCGTGCTGTGGCCGCCGTCGCAGCCGATCAACCAGGCGGTCTCGACGCTCTGTTCGCCGCCGTCAGCGCCCTCCAGGGTGACGCGCACGCCGTCCTCGTGCTGGGCGAGTCCGGTCAGCCGCACCCCCCACTCGATGTCGACGCCGAGCCTGCTCACGGCCGCGCGCAGCACCGCCTCGGTCTCCGTCTGCCCGATGACGAGGGTGAACGGGTACGCGGTGGGCATCGACGCGTAGTCGGCCTGCAGCCGCACCAGGCGGCGGCCTTCGGCGTACATGGTGAAGGCCTGGTTGCGGCGGCCGCGCGCGAGCATCGCGTCGACGACGCCCATCTGGTCGTAGGTCTCCAGGGTGCGCGGGTGTGTGGCCACGGCGCGGCTGGTGCGGGCGGGTCCGGGCGCCGCGTCGACCAGCCGCACCCGCAGGCCGCGCCGGGCCAGTTCGTGGGCGGCGGTCAGGCCGACGGGTCCGGCACCCGCGATCAGCACCTGGGGCCGCGCGGCGGGCTGCTGGGCGAAAGGGGCCATGGTCGCTTCTCCCGGGGTAAGGGGTCGGTGCGGGGGGTGCTGCGCGGGCGGGCGGATGCGGCGGGTCATGTGCCGGCCCGGGCCCGCAACTCCTCGCGTACGGCGCGGCGTTCGGGCTTTCCGGTGGGGGTGCGCGGCACCGCGCCGAGGGCCTCGCTGCGGCGGATCCGCTCGAAGGTGCCGAGACGTTCGTTGGCCCGCTCGGTGATCGCGTCGAGGACACCGCGCACGCGGGCGGCGCCGGTGGCGGTGTGCGGGCCGGGGCTCTCGCGCAGCACGATGCCCGCCCACACCAGGGCGCCGTGCTCGGGGTCGGGCCAGTCGGCCACGACGCAGTCGGCGACGCGCGGGTCGTCGGCGAGGACCTGCTCGACGCGGGTGGGCGAGACGATGTCGTTGTCGTACTTGAAGACGTCGCCGAGCCGGTCCACCAGGCGCAGGTTGCCCTCGTCGTCGACGTAGCCGACGTCGCCGGTGGCGAACCAGCCGTCCGCGTCGATCCGCGCGGGCCGCTCCTCGTCGAGGTAGCCGGCCATCAACTGGGGTCCGCGCACCTGGACTTCGCCGGTCGACCAGACGTCGACGGGCTCTCCCGTCGTCAGGTCGACGAGGCGGCATCCGGTGCCCGGCACGGTGGTGCCGACGGTGCCGGCCCGCCGGCCGGCGGGCCGCTGGCAGTGGGTCAGCGGGGAGAGCTCGGCCATGCCGTAGCCCTGGATGACGGGGACCCCGAGCCGCTGTTCCAGGACGCGGGCCGCCTGCGGGCGCAGCGCCGAGCCGCCGGACAGGACCGCTGTCAGCCGCAGCCCCGGCGGTCCGCCCCGGGCCAGGCGCTCGTCCGCGGCCAGCGCGTGCAGCCGCGCGGGCAGCCCGTAGTAGTGCGTGGCCCCCGACTCGGCGGCCGCGGTGAGCGAGGCGAGGGGGTCGGGGTCCTGGCACAGCACCTGGCAAGCGCCCGCGTACAGCGCCGAGTTGAGGTGCATGACGTGGTACAGCGGCAGGTGGTTGAGGGTGACGGAACCGGCGCCCAGGCCGTGCGCCTCGGCGGTCTGCCAGGCGTTGGCGACCAGATTGCGGTGGGTCAGCAGGACACCTTTGGGCGCTCCGGTCGTGCCGGTCGTGAACTGCACGCAGGCGACGGCGTCCGGATCGGCCGCGGGCCCCGCACCCGTGCGGGGCGCCAGGTCCAGGGCCGGGGGCGGCGGCAGGGTGTCGGTGGCCACGACCGCGCGCAGTGCGGGCAGTTCGTGGCGGATCCCTGCGATGAGTCCGGCGGTCGGCGCGGGGACGAGGGCGACCTCGGCCGCGGCCGTGGCCAGGACGTGCCGCAGCCCGTCTTGCGGGAGGAGCGGATTGAGCAGGACGACGGTGGCCCCGGCCCGCAGGACGCCGTGGTACACGGCGGCGAACTCCGGGTCGAGCACGTGCGCGACGCCGACCCGGGTCCCCGCCCCGGCGCCGGCCACGGTGTGCAGCCAGGCGGCGATGCGGTCGGCGTACGCGTCGAGTTCGGCGAAGCGCAGCACCCGGGACGCGGTGCGCACGGCGACGCCGCCGGGATCGCGCCGTGCCGCGCGCCGCAGCAGTCCGTCCACCGTCAGGTCGCTGTGCGGCACATCGCGCACGGTGTGTCTCCTTCCGCTCCGAACGGGCGGCCGCGGCTGCCGCCCGGGACGGCTCCCACCGTCCGTGCGCAGGCTCGAGGAACGTTCGAAGACCGCTCGACCGCCGCCACAGAAACCGGCGCGGGCCACCGGAGCACCGCTTCCGGACAGGCCGGGCTCCTCCGCGACCCCACCTGGCCCCGGGCCCGACCGGTCCTCCACCGGTGGTCCAGCGAGGCGCTCGAAGGTTTTGCATACGGCGAGGTGAGAGCACCTCCGTTCGGCGTGAGGAGTACGTGATGCGCAAGGTCGTTTCCCGGGACGGCACGACGATCGCCTACGAGAAGGCCGGCGAGGGCCCGCCGATCGTGCTCCTCAACGGCTCGTTCCGCGACCACACCATCTTCGACGCGCTCGTTCCCGAACTGGCGCCGCACTGCACCACGTACGTCTACGACCGCCGGGGGCGCGGCCAGAGCGGCGACTCCCCCGAGTACGCCGTGGCGCGCGAGATCGAGGATCTGCGGGCGGTGATCGAGGAGGCCGGCGGCTCGGCCGTGGTGTTCGCCGGGTCCTCCGGCGCGAACCTGGCGGTGGAGGCGGCACTGGCGGGTGCCCCGATCAGCAGGCTCGCGCTGCACGAGCCGTGCTACCGGGTCGACGGATACCCCAAGCCCCCGTGGAACGTCGCCAAGACGCTCCGGGTCCTCATGGAGGACGACCGGCGTGAGGAGGCGGTCGAGTACTTCCTCGGCAGCTTCCTCGGTCTCACCCCCGACACCGTCGCGGAGTGGCGCAAGGGCCCGATCTGGGCGGTGAACGAGGCGAACGCCCACACGCTCGCCTACGACCTGGCGATCTGCGGCGACTGCACCGTGCCGGCGGACCGGCTGGCCGGCTACCCGACGCCGGCCCTGGTGCTCAACAGCGACCAAACCAGCGCCTGGCTGCGCGCGGCGGCGCAGGCGACCGCGGCGGCCCTGCCCGGCGGCCGCTCGCTCGAACTGCCCGGGTCCTGGCACCGGATCGACATGGACGTCCTCGGCCGCACCCTCGCCGAGTTCGCCACCACCTGAGCGGGACCGCCGCCCCGGCCCCCGCCGTCCACCTCCAGGAGAACACCACCGTGACCACAGCTCGCACCCCGGCAGCCGGGGCCACCGTGTGGCTGACCGGGCTGCCCAGCGCGGGCAAGACCACGCTCGCCCGCGCCCTCGCCGACCGTCTGCGCGCCGAGCGCCGCGCGGTCGACGTGCTCGACGGCGACGAGATCCGCGCGTTCCTCTCCCAGGAACTGGGCTTCACCCGCGAGGACCGGCACACCAACGTCACCCGGATCGGATTCGTGGCGCAGAAGCTGGCCGCCCACGGCGTCACGGTGCTGGCCCCCGTCATCGCCCCCTACGCCGCCTCCCGCGCGGCCGTCCGTGACTGGCACGCCGCGCACGGCACGCGCTTCGTGGAGGTCCACGTGGCCACCCCCGTCGAGGTCTGCGCCCGGCGTGACGTGAAGGGCCTGTACGCGCGCCGGGCCGCCGGTGAGATCTCCGGCCTCACCGGCGTGGACGACCCGTACGAAACGCCCGCCGACCCGGAGCTGCGCCTGCGCACACAAGGGCGGCCGGTGGCCGCGTGCGCCGAAGAACTGCACGCCTTCCTGACCGAGAGGGGCCTGGCATGACGCCCGCGGAACAGAGTCCGACCGAGGTGTCCGAGCACCCGTTCGCGCTGTCGCACCTGGACGCCCTCGAAGCGGAGTCGGTGCACATCCTGCGCGAGGTGGCCGGCGAGTTCGAGCGGCCGGTGATCCTCTTCTCCGGCGGCAAGGACTCGATCGTCATGCTGCACCTGGCGCTCAAGGCCTTCCGTCCGGCGCCGGTCCCCTTCGCGCTGCTGCACGTCGACACCGGGCACAACTTCCCCGAGGTCATCGAGCACCGCGACCGCGTCGTGGCCCGGCACCGGCTGCGGCTGCACGTCGCCCGCGTCCAGGACTTCATCGACGACGGACGGCTGCGCGAGCGCCCCGACGGCACCCGCAACCCGCTGCAGACCGTCCCGCTGCTGGACGCCATCGAGGCGCACCGCTTTGACGCGGTGTTCGGCGGCGGCCGCCGCGACGAGGAGAAGGCCCGCGCCAAGGAGCGGATCTTCTCGCTGCGCGACGAGTTCGGCGCCTGGGACCCGCGCCGCCAGCGCCCCGAGCTGTGGTCCCTCTACAACGGCCACCACGCGCCCGGCGAGCACGTGCGCGTCTTCCCGCTCTCCAACTGGACCGAGCTGGACGTGTGGCAGTACATCGCCCGCGAACACATCGAACTCCCGTCGATCTACTACGCCCACAAGCGCAGCGTGTTCAGCCGGGGCGGCATGTGGCTGACCGCGGGCGAGTGGGGCGGGCCCACGGAGCACGAGACGCCGCAGTGGCGGCTGGTGCGCTACCGCACGGTCGGCGACATGTCCTGCACCGGCGCCGTCGAATCGGACGCGGCGAGCGACACGGACATCATCGCCGAGATCGCCGCCAGCCGCCTCACCGAGCGCGGCGCCACCCGGGCCGACGACAAGCTCTCCGAGGCCGCCATGGAGGACCGTAAGCGCGAGGGGTACTTCTGACCATGACCACCACCGAGGAAGCCACCACCGCCGCACTGCTGCGGTTCGCCACCGCCGGCTCCGTCGACGACGGCAAGTCCACCCTGGTCGGCCGGCTGCTGCACGACTCCAAGTCCGTGCTGGCCGACCAGTTGGAGGCCGTCGAGCGGGTCTCCGCGAGCCGCGGCCAGGACGCCCCCGACCTGGCGCTGCTCACCGACGGGCTGCGCGCCGAGCGCGAGCAGGGCATCACCATCGACGTCGCCCACCGCTACTTCGCCACGCCCCGGCGCCGCTTCATCCTCGCCGACACCCCTGGCCATGTGCAGTACACCCGCAACATGGTCACCGGCGCCTCCACCGCCGAACTCACCGTGGTCCTCGTCGACGCCCGCAACGGCGTCGTCGAACAGACCCGCCGGCACGCCGCGATCGCCGCGCTGCTGCGCGTCCCGCACGTCGTCCTCGCCGTCAACAAGATGGACCTCGTCGACTACGCGGAGCCCGTCTTCGCCGCCATCGCCGAGGAGTTCACCTCCTACGCGAGCTCGCTCGGGATCGGGAACGTCGTGGTGATCCCGGTCTCCGCGCTGGCCGGTGACAACGTGGTGGAGCCCTCCGCCCACATGGACTGGTACGGCGGGCCGACCCTGCTGGAACACCTGGAGAGCGTCCCGGTCGGCGGCGACCCGAGCGGGGACCCCGTGCGTTTCCCCGTCCAGTACGTGATCCGCCCGCAGAGCGCGGACCATCCCGACTACCGGGGCTACGCGGGCCAGTTGGCCTCCGGTGTGCTGCTGGTCGGGGACACCGTCACCGTGCTGCCCTGCGGGCGCACCACCACCGTCGCGGCCATCGACGCGCTCGGGGAGGAGACGGCGATCGCCTGGGCCCCCCAGTCGGTCACCGTGCGCCTCGCCGACGACATCGACGTCTGCCGCGGTGACCTGATCGCGGCCCGGGGCCCGGCCCCGCTGCCCACCCGGTCCATCGAGGCGCACGTCTGCCACCTGAACGAACGTCCGCTGCGCGCCGGGGACAAGGTGCTGCTGAAACACACCTCGCGCACCGTGCGCGCGCTGGTCAAGGACATCTCGTACCGGATCGACATCGACACCCTCCAACGGCGGGCGGACATCGAGGCGTTGCAGGTCAACGACATCGGACGGGTGGTGCTGCGGCTGGCCGAACCGCTGGCCGTGGACGGCTACGCGGACAACCGCCGCACCGGCTCGTTCCTGCTGATCGACGGGGACGACGGCACCACCCTCACCGCCGGCATGGTGGGCGAGGCGCCGGGACCGGCGGGCGCCGACGGCGACGGCCCTGCCCGCCGAACGAATCAGGAGTGAGATCATGAGCTGGAGTTCCTCCGCGCGCCGCGTCGCCGTCGTCGGGGCCGGTGCGGCCGGCACACTGACCGCCGTCCAACTGATGCGCCGGGCCGACGCACTCGGCGGCGCGCTCGACCTGTGGCTGATCGACCCCGCCGAACAGGCCGGCCCGGGTGTCGCCTACGGGACCGTCGACCGGCGCCACCTGCTCAACGTGGCCGCCGCGAAGATGAGCGCGCTGCCCGAGGACCCGGGCCACTTCCTGCGCTGGCTCGCCGACCGGCACCCCGGCACCTCACCCGGCGATTTCGTCGCGCGCCAGACCTACGGCCGGTATCTGAGCGACGTCCTGGAGAGCACGGCCCGCGCCTGTCGGGCCGTGCGCCTGCACCGGCTGCGCACCCGGGTCGTCGGCGCGCGCAGGCGGGAGCGCGCGGTGGTCCTGACGTTCTCCGACGGCACGGACCTGCGGGCGGACGCCGCCGTCCTCGCCCTCGGCGCGTTCCCCTCGTCGGTGGAGTGGGCCCCGGACGCACTGCGCACGAGCGAGCGCTTCGTCGCCGACCCCTGGGCGCCGGGCGCGCTGGGGAACATCGCCGACGAGGGGGACGTCCTGCTCGTCGGCACCGGCCTGACCATGGCCGACGTCGCCGTCACACTCGCCCGCCCGGGCCGCACGGTGCACGCGGTCTCCCGGCACGGGCTCGTCCCCCGGGAACACCGGGTGCCCGCGGCCCCGCCGGCCGAGCCCGGTGCCCTGGACGGGACGCGGGGGCTCGACGTGCTGCGCCGCGACATCCGGCGGCATCTCGCCGCCAGTCGCCGCAGCTGCGGCGACTGGCGGGCCGGCCTGGACGGACTGCGCCCAGTGACCGCGGCGCTGTGGCAGCAGCTGTCCGCCGCCGACCGCACACGCTTCCTCCAGGAGGATCTACGGGCCTGGGAAGTGCACCGGCACCGTCTCGCGCCGAGGACGGCGGCCACCCTGCGCACGCTGCGCGCGACAGCCCGGCTGCAGGTCACCGCCGCCGAGGTCGTCGACGCCGTGCCGGACGGCGACGCGCTCCGGGTCCGGCTCAGCGACGGCGGGCGGCTGCGGGTGGCCGCGGTCGTCAACTGCACCGGCGCACAAGGCGATCCGCGCCGCACCGCCGACCCCCTGGTGCACAGCGTCCTGGACCACGGGTACGCCCGCACCGGCCCCGCGAACCTGGGCTTCGACACCCGCGGCGACGGACGGCTGCTGCCCGCCTTCGGCCCGGCCCCGCGGCTGTGGACGATCGGGGCCGCCCGGCGCGGAAACCTGCTGGAGAGCACGGCGATCCCGGAGATCCGCGCCCAGGCGGCCCAGGTCGCCGACGGGGTACTGGCAGCGCTCGCCCCCCGCCGCGCGTCCGGCCCCACCGACCGCTACGGCCTGCCCCTGAGCACCACCGCCGAGGCGGCGCGGCTGTACGACCAGGCCCTGGAGAGCATTCTCGCGGGCCGGGTCGGCGCCGCGGAACTGTTGGGCGAAGCGGTCGCGCAGGACCCGGAGTTCGCGGTGGGCCAGGCCGCGCTGGCCCTGTTCGGTCACGAGTGCGCGGGCCCGGGCGACACCACCGCGGCGCTGGCCGCGGCGCGGCGGGCCGCGGCCCGCCGCGCCGACGGACGGGAGCGCAGCCTGGTCGCGGCGGTCGATGCCCGGCTGACCGGCACCGAGGAACAGGGCAAGGCGGCCCTGCTGGGCCACATCGCCGCGCACCCCCGGGACGCGCTGGCGGTGAGCGCGGCCGTACCCACCGTCTCCTTCAACGGGGTGACCAGCGCCGAGGAGGCGTGGAGTCTCGTCGAGGGGCTCGCGCCGGTGTACGGCGACGACTGGTGGTATCTGGGCCAACTCGCCTTCGTACGACAGGAACAGGAACGCTGGCAGGAGGCCGACGCGCTGTGCGTGCGCGCGCTCGGCGCCAACCCTCTCGCCGGCCACGCCGTGCACGCACGGGCGCACGTCTTCTACGAGACCGGCGAGCACCGGGCAGGCCTGGCCTGGCTGGACGAGTGGAGCCGGCGCCACGGCGCCGGAGCGGGGCACCGCTCGCACATCTCCTGGCACGCCGCCCTGCACGAGCTGACGCTGGACGATCCGTCGGCCGTCTTCCGCCGCTACCGGCGCGAGCTGGTCGCCTCCCGGGTCAGCGGCGGACGACTCCTGGTCGACTCGGCCTCACTGCTGTGGCGCGCGCACATGGCGGGCAGCTGGACCGGGGCCCTGCCTCTGGCCGAGCTGCTGCGGGCGGCTCCGCCTGCCTGGCTCTCCGCGCCGCCGACGGCCTTCGCCGCTCTGCACGCCGCGCTGGCCTGCACCGCCGCCGGGGACGGCGACGCGCTGGAGCGGCTGCGCCGGCACGCGCTGGCGCACCCGCAGGACCTGTTCCGGCTGGTGATCGCCCCGCTGTGCGAGGCGCTGTCGGCGGTGACCCGGCGCAGCTGGCGGGAGGCGGCGCTGCGCCTGGAACCGCTGGTGCCGCTGGTCGCCCGGGTGGGTGCCAGCAAGGCGCAGTACGAGGTCGTCGAGGAGACCTTGCTGTACGCCCTGGTCTCGGGCGGCGAGCACGGGCGGGCGGCCGCGCTGCTCTCGGCGCGCCTCGACCGCCGTGCGTCCCCGCTGGACCGAAGGCGGCTCGACGCGGTGCGGCGCCGGCCGAGCGACCGGTTCCGGGAGGAAATCCTGTCGTCGCGGTGAGGCGGCGCTCCAGAAGGACGCGAGCCCGGCTCCACATTCCCTCCAGCGGCCTTCCACGGATTACTGATTCCCTCTTGAGAAACGTCACGGAAGTGGCAACGGACTGCCCATGAACGGAGATTGATATGCGGCCTCGACGCAGGTCCGTCATGCGATCCCTGGGAAAGAACATCGGGGAGGGATTGATGTGGATGGGATTCGCGTGGAACGGTCTTTATCCGCCCTACTCGGTGACCGACTACGACCCGCACCTTGTTGAACAGGCCTGCTGGCCGCCATTGTCGGACGAGGAGCTCGCCGAATGGACAGCACTGGTCAGGAACCTTTGACAGGCGCAGCACATCCTCGAGGAGACGTCGTATGCACAGCAATCTGATAGTGGCCCGAATGGATTCCCGGTCAAGTGCCGACGTGGCTCGGCTTTTCGGGGCCTTCGACGAGACCGATATGCCGCACCGTATGGGTACCCGGCGCCGTCAGCTTTTCATGTACAACGGCCTGTACTTCCACCTCCAGGACTTCGACGACGACAACGGCGGCGAGCTCATCGAGGAGGCGAAGAGCGATCCGCGCTTCGTGCGAATCAGCCGCGATCTGGACCCGTTCATCGACGCCTACGACCCGGCCACCTGGCGTTCGCCCGCGGACGCCATGGCCCGCCGGTTCTACACCTGGGAGTCGGCGTGAGCGGCCGCCGGGTGGTGGTCACCGGAGTCGGCGTGGTCGCACCGGGCGGCATCGGGACCAAGAACTTCTGGAACCTGCTCAGCGAGGGCCGCACGGCGACCCGCGGCATCACCTTCTTCGATCCGTCGCCGTTCCGCTCCCGGGTCGCGGCCGAGGTCGACTTCGACCCCGCGGAGCACGGGCTCGGCCCGCAGGAGATCCGGCGCACCGACCGCGCCGCGCAGTTCGCCCTCGTCACGGCCGGCGAGGCGCTCGCGGACAGCGGACTGGATCTGCGGGACCACGTGCCGCACCGGGTCGGGGTGGCCGTCGGCAGCGCGGTGGGCGCCACCATGGGGCTCGACGAGGAGTACCGGGTCGTCAGCGACGGCGGCCGGCTCGACCTGGTCGACCACGCGTACGCCGTGCCCCATCTGTACAACTACTTCGTGCCCAGCTCGTTCGCGGCGGAGGTCGCCTGGGCGGTCGGCGCCGAGGGCCCGTCCACGGTGGTCTCGACGGGCTGTACCTCGGGCATCGACGCGGTCGGCTACGCGGCCGAGTTGATCCGTGACGGCTCGGCCGAGGTGATGATCGCCGGGGCCACGGACGCCCCGATCTCGCCGATCACCATGGCGTGCTTCGACGCGATCAAGGCGACCACACCGCGCAATGACGATCCCGCGCACGCCTCCCGGCCCTTCGACCGCACCCGCAACGGCTTCGTGCTGGGCGAGGGCTCGGCGATGTTCGTCCTGGAGGAGTGGGAGTCCGCCCGCCGGCGCGGCGCGCACGTGTACGCCGAGGTCGCCGGATACGCCTCGCGCTGCAACGCCTTCCACATGACCGGCCTGCGCCCGGACGGCAAGGAGATGGCGGAGGCGATCCGTTCGGCGCTGGACGAGGCGCGGATCGCCCCGGAGGCCGTCGACTACGTCAACGCGCACGGCTCGGGCACCAAGCAGAACGACCGCCACGAGACCAGCGCCGTCAAGCGCAGCCTGGGCGAGCACGCCCGGCGCACCCCGATGAGCTCGATCAAGTCCATGGTCGGCCACTCGCTGGGCGCGATCGGCTCGATCGAGATCGCCGCGTCGGTGCTGGCCATGGAGAACAACGTGGTGCCGCCGACGGCGAACCTGCACGATCCCGACCCCGAATGCGACCTCGACTACGTCCCGTTGACCGCACGGGACTGGCGCACCGACACGGTACTGACCGTCGGCAGCGGCTTCGGCGGTTTCCAGAGCGCGATGGTTCTCGCACGACCGGACAGGAACAGGACGGCATGAGCTCTCACGTCGTGGTGACCGGCATCGGTGTCGTCTCCCCCAACGGCTTCGGCACACAGGAGTACTGGGACGCGACCGTCGCGTCCAGGAGCGGCATCGGCCGCATCAAGCGCTTCGATCCGGAGCGCTACCCCTCGAAGCTGGCGGGCGAGGTGGACGGCTTCGCCGCCGAGGAGCACCTGCCCAGCCGGCTCATCCCGCAGACCGACCGGATGACCCAACTCGCCCTCGTCGGGGCCGATCACGCACTGGCCGACGCCGGTGTGAGCACCGAGGAGGCCGACGAGTACGGCATGGGCGTGATGACCGCCAGCACCTCGGGCGGCTTCGAGTTCGGCCAGGAGCAGCTGAAGAACCTGTGGAGCAAGGGCAGCCAGTACGTCAGCGCGTACCAGTCCTTCGCCTGGTTCTACGCCGTCAACACCGGCCAGATCTCCATCCGGCACGGGCTGCGCGGCCCCAGCGGTGTGGTGGTCGGCGACCAGGCGGGCGGCCTCGACGCGCTCGCCCACGCGCGCCGCCTGGTCCGCAAGGGCAGCGACCTCATCCTGTCCGGCGGTGTCGACGCCGCCATCTGCCCGTGGGGGTGGGCGGCCCAGCTCACCACGGGCCGGATGAGCACCGAGGAGCGGCCCGACCGGGCCTATCTGCCCTTCGACGCCGACGCGTGCGGATACGTCCCCGGCGAGGGCGGGGCCCTGCTGATCCTGGAGGACGCGGAGGCGGCGCGCAGGCGCGGCGCCCGTCACGTCTACGGCGAGATCAGCGGGTACGGCTCGACGTTCGACCCCCGCCCGGACAGCGGCCGCGAGCCCACGCTGCGCGCGGCGGTCGACATCGCCCTGGCCGACGCCGGGCTGCGGCCGCAGGACATCGACGTCGTCTTCGCCGACGCCGCGGGCGTACCGGAGCTCGACCGCGTGGAGGCCGCCGCGATCACCGGCGTCTTCGGGCCGCGGGCGGTCCCGGTCACCGCGCCCAAGACCATGACGGGCCGGCTGGGTTCCGGCGGTGCCCCGCTGGACGTGGCCACCGCGCTGCTCGCCATGCGCGACGGGGTGATCCCGCCGACCGCCCACGTCACGCCCCGCGCCGACTACGGCCTCGATCTGGTCACCGCGCCGCGGCACACCGCCGTGGCGACGGCACTCGTCCTGGCCCGGGGCCACGGCGGCTTCAACTCCGCGCTCGTGCTGCGCTCCAGCGCCCGGGCATGACACAGAAGAAGGAGACCGGAGTGACCACCACCGGGTCGGCCACTGCTCATCTCCCCCCACAGAAGCGTCGCGTTCTCACGCTGTTCCGCCCGTACCGCAGGAGCCTTCTGTTCGTCGCTTCGCTGGTCGCGGGTTCGTCCCTGGTCTCCCTCGTCAACCCGTTCCTGATCCGCGAGATCATGGACGAGGCGCTGCCGAAGGGCCGGACCGGTCTGCTCGCCCTGCTCGCTCTCGGCATGATCGTCGTCTCGGTCGCCACCAGCACCTTCAACGTGTGGCAGACCCATGTCTCCGCCAGGGTCGGCCAGTTGGTCATGCACGACCTGCGGACGGCCGTCTACGGCCATCTGCAGCGCATGTCGCTGGCCTTCTTCACCCGCACCCGCACCGGTGAGGTGCAGTCCCGCATCGCGCACGACATCGGCGGCATGCAGGTGACGGTGACGACCACCGCCACCGCGCTGGTCTCCGATCTGACGATCGTCATCGCCACGACGACCGCCATGGCGCTGCTGGACTGGCGGCTGACCATCGCGTCGATGGTCATGCTGCCGGCGTTCGTGTGGGTGAGCCGCCACGTCGGCGACGAGCGCCGTGCCATCACGCGCGAGCGGCAGCGGCAGTTCGCCGACCTGACCTCGATGGTGCAGGAGTCGCTCTCGGTCAGCGGCATCATGCTCGGCCACACCATGGGCCGCTCCCGGTCGCTGACCGACACCTTCGCCGGTGAGTCCCGCAAGCTCACCGAGATCGAGGTGCGCGCGAGCACGGCGGGGCTGTGGTACCAGTCGACGATCTGGGTCGTCATGGCCTCCATGCCCGCGGTCATCTACTGGATGGCGGGGCTGACGGCGAGCGGCGGCCACATGGCCATCTCGCTGGGGTCCCTGGTCGCTTTCACCACGCTGCAGCAGGCCCTGTTCCGGCCGGCGCAACGGCTGCTCACCATCGGCATCGACATCCAGAGCTCCCTCGAACTGTTCGCCCGCATCTTCGAGTACCTCGATCTGCCGGTCGACGTCGCCGAACCCGAGCATCCGGTCGTGCCGTCGGCCCTGCGCGGCGACGTGTGCCTGCGCGCGGTGGGGTTCTCCTACGCGGGGGCGGTACGGCCGACGCTGGACGCGGTCGATGTGAGCGTGCCCGCCGGGGGGCGGCTCGCGGTGGTCGGCGAGACCGGATCGGGCAAGACCACGCTGAGCTACCTCATCCCCCGCCTGTACGACGCGACGTGCGGCTCCGTCACGATCGACGGCATCGACGTGCGTGACCTGTCCTTCGACACGCTCGCCGCCACGGTCGGGGTGGTCTCCCAGGAGACGTACCTCTTCCACGCGACCGTCGCCGACAATCTGCGGTTCGCCAAGCCCGACGCCACCGACGAGGAGCTCGTCGCCGCCGCGCGGATCGCCCACATCCACGACTATTTGGAGGCGCTGCCCGACGGTTACGACACCGTCGTCGGGGAGCGCGGCTACCGGTTCTCCGGCGGCGAGAAGCAGCGGCTGGCCATCGCCCGCGCCATCCTGCGCGACCCGCCGGTCCTCGTGCTCGACGAGGCGACCAGCGCCCTGGACACCCAGACCGAGCAGGCCGTGCAGGCGGCCATCGACGCGGCGAGCGCGGGCCGCACCACCATCACCGTCGCCCACCGGCTGTCGACGGTCCGCGATGCCGACGAGATCATCGTGCTGGAGAAGGGGCGCATCGCCGAGCGCGGCACGCACGACGAACTCCTCGCCCTCGGCGGCCACTACGCCACCCTCGTCGACCGGGACACGCAGATGGCGGCGGCCCTCTAGCCGAGGGCCCGAAACCCCTGCCCTGGAGCGGAGTTCGAGTCCGTCTGGAGTGGCCGTCCCTAGCGTCGCGCCATGGAGACAGCATCTGCCGGGACACCGGACGGGCCCGGACTCAACCGTCGTGCGCTGCTACGCGGCGGCGCCGTCGCCGGCCTGGGCGCCCTGGTGGCGGCCGCGCCGGTCTTCACCTCCGCGGGGGACGCGGCGGTCGCCTACCCCGGCGGCCCCGAGCCGTCGGCGCCGCGACTGCAGCTGACGAAGTTCAAGGACCCGCTGCGCATCCCGCCGGTGCTGCGCCCCAGGAGCCGCGGCGGCCATGACGAGCTGACCGTGCGGATGCGCACCGCCGATGTCACCGTCCACGCGCAGCTGCCGCCGGTACGGATGTGGACCTACGAGGGCAGCTACCCGGGGCCGACGATCGAGACGACCGCAGGCCGCCCCCTGCGAGTGGCCTGGGAGAACGGACTGACCGGGAAGATCCCGGTCACGGCGGTCGACTTCGGTCTGCCCACCGGCCCCTCCGCCGACCCGCTGAGCAACTACCCCGGCACGGACGGCTGCCAGGAGGTGGCCGGCGTGGCCGGCCTGGACCCCTGGGCGGTGGTGCACCTGCACGGAATGCTGACCGGCGGCGGCAACGACGGCTGGATGGAGAACCTGCTCGCCCCCGGCGACGTGCAGTTGTCGGCGTACCCGAACAAAGGGGCGGCGACGCTCTGGTACCACGACCACACCCACCATGTGAGCCGCTTCAGTGTCTACGCCGGCCTCGCGGGCCTGTTCGTCGCACGCGGTGAGCAGGAGCGCGCCCTGGACCTGCCGAAGGGCGCGCAGGAGGTGCCGCTGGTCCTGAGCGACCGCAACTTCGCCCTGGACGCGGCGGGTTCCCTGACGGGCCGGCTCGTGCACAAGGTGGAGATGGTGGGGGCCCAGCGCCTGATGCGCGTCCACGCCGCGCCCTACACCCTGGTCAACGGCGTGATCTGGCCCCATCTGGAGGTCGAGCCGCGCTGGTACCGGTTCCGGATCGTCAACACCGCCAACTCCCGGATCTACCGGCTGATGCTGCTAGCCGACGGCCGGCCGGTGCCGGGCGCGCTGCAGGTGATCGGCACCGACCAGGGCCTGATCGACCGGCCGCGGCCGGTCGGGGGCGCGCTCAACCTGTCACCGGGTGAACGCGCCGACGTGCTGGTCGACTTCAGCGCCTTTCGCGGGCGCGCGCCGAAGCTGGTCAACACCCTCGGCGGCATCACGCCCGGCGCCTCCGACGTCCGCAACGACCTGCTGGAACCGGATGTCATGCAGTTCCGGGTCGCCGACCGCGCACCCCGCTCCCGCTTCTCGCCGCCGAAGACCCTCTCCGCCACGTTCGAGCGGCTCGGCGCCGACGACCTGCCGCACGACCGCGCCCCGCGCTGGGTGGTCCTGGTCGGACCCGGCACGCAGAACATGCCGGAGCTGTGGGAGATGGAGGAGATCGACGCGCAGGAGGTGACGGCCCCCGCCGCGGGGATCGTCCAGGTGCGGGACGAGGAGGGCACCCTCACGACGCTGCGCAGGACGGCGATGGCCTACGACGACGGGAACACGCTCACCGCGGCCCGCGATGACCTGGAGATCTGGAAGTACCTCAACCTCGCGGCCTCGCCGCACCCGATGCACATCCATCTGGCGCACTTCCAGGTGCTGTCCCGCGAGTACTACGACATCACGGGCTTCGACCGGCAGCTCCGCGGTTCGGTCAGGTCGATCGCCTTCCAGGCGGCGGCCGAGCTCGAACCGCACGAGCTGGGGGAGAAGGACGTCGTCCGGGTGGGAACGGCCGGCCGGATCACGGCCGGCCCGAACGGCACCCCGGGGGAACTGGTCACCGTCGCGGTCCGCTTCCCCGTCGTGGGCAGGGGTGTGCACCACTGCCACATGCTGGAGCACGAACAGCACATGGTGCGCCCCCTGGTGGTGGCGCCGGGCAGCCATGCGGACGGCGGTACGCACGCCGGCATGCATCACTGACCCGGCGCCCGCCGCTCAGGGATTGAGCACCCAGGCCGAGGGGTGCGCGGTGAACCCGATGTGGGGGTAGTACCCGGCCGCGGCGGGCGCCGACAGCAGGACGATCTTCGCCTGCGGTGCCTCCTTGCGCGTCGCGTCGATGAGTTCCCTGCCGATGCCCGAGCGCTGGTGGGCCCGGACGACGGCGATGTCGGACAGGTAGGTCACGTAGGCGAAGTCCGAGACGCTGCGGGCGATGCCCACCAGTTCCCCGTCGACGCGGCAGGTGAGGACCAGGTTGGCGTTGCGCACCATCGCGGCCATGCGCTCCGTCTCCTCGATGGGGCGCCGTTCGCCCAGCCCCGATTCCCGGTAGACGCCGAGGACCTCCTCCAGGTCGAGGGCCGAGCCGTCCTCGCGCTCAATGCTCCAGCTCACGCAGCTTTTCCAATCGCTTGTAGATGACGTCGTGGTGGGAGAGGAACCGCTCGGGGGTCAGCCGGTCGGTCGCGATCCCCGCGGCTTCGAGCCGTCCCAGGAAGTCGGCGTCGTTCGCGGCATCCTGAATGGTGCGGTAGATCCGCTCGCGGTCGCCACCGGCGGCCAGCTGCTCGGCGAGGACCAGCGAGCTGTAGGCCAGTCCGCCGGTCCGGTCGATCGCGGAGCGCATGCGCTCCGGGAAGACCGTCAGGCCGCGCACCAGGTCGCTCGCGGCGGTCACCTGGTAGTGCGCGACCGTGAACGCGTCCGGCAGGACGACGCGTTCGACCGAGGAGTGGGAGAGGTCGCGCTCGTGCCACAGCGCCACGTTCTCCAGCATCGTGCCGGCGTATCCGCGCAGCAGCCGCGCCAGTCCGGTCAGCCGCTCGCCGGTCGTCGGATTGCGTTTGTGGGGCATCGCGCTCGACCCCTGGTAGGCGGCCGAGCGCGGCTCCTCCACCTCGCGTACCTCGGTGCGCGACAACAACCGGACCTCGACGGCGATCTGCTCGACGCAGGCGCCGAGCGTCGCGATGGCCTGCACGAGCTGGGCATGCCGGTCACGGGCCACGACCTGGCTGGGTGCCGGTTCCACGCCCAGCCCGAGCGCGCCGCACACCCGCTCCTCGACGAACGGGTCGATCAGTCCGTAGGTCCCGACCGAGCCGGAGATCGTGCCGACCGCCACCTGTTCGCGCGCGGCCCGCAGCCGGTGGACCGAGCGGTCGACGGCGAAGGCGAACCCGGCGAGCTTGTGGCCGAAGGTCGTCGGCTCGGCGTGCATGCCGTGCGTACGTCCGATGCACGCCGTGTCCCAGTGCTCGGCGGCCCGGTCGGCCAGGACGGTGCGCAGTCCCACCGCTGTGTCGATCAGGACGTCGCAGGCCCGGGCCAGGGTGTGGCCGAGGGCGGTGTCCACCAGGTCGTAGCTCGTCATGCCCAGGTGCACCCAGCGGGCGGAGTCCTGCGGCATGCCCTCGCAGTACGCGGCGAGGAAGGAGAGGATCTCGTGGTCGCGGTCGCGTTCGAGCTCCGCGACCCGCGCGGCGTCGGGCACCCCGGCCCGCCGGATGTCGGCGAGCGCCGCCTCGGGCACCCGCCCGAGCAGCGTCTGCGCCTCGGATGCCAGTACCTCCACCTGGGCCCAGGTCGTGTACCGGGCCTGATCGGAGAAGAGCCGCGCCATCTCCGGCAGTGCGTAGCGGGCGATCACGACCGTCGTACCTCCTCAGAATGGGCGCCGGGCCGGGGATATGACACAGGCTCTCAGGCGGCCTTGCGGATGATCTCGACGGAGCCCGAGTCCAGGAGGGTCGTCACCGCGCTCTCGCCCCCGTCGACGTCGAGGTCCATGTCGTGCAGGCGGTCGATGACATTGCGGACGACCTTCTCCGACTGCCGGTCGCCCGAGCCCTCCCAGACCAGGTCCGGGAAAACCGTCAGATACACCTTGTCGTTGCCCTGACTGAAGATGTTGACTTCCATGACGTCACGCAGAGCCATTCGGGCGTTGTAGATCAGACTGTTCATGCGTGCCACCGACTTTCGGTATCCGTTTTCCTGAGGCTTCGTCGCCACACGTGCGACTCATGATGGTCAGCGGTCACGGCCCGCGCAATGTTCAACTGCGCGAATTCCGCGTTTGAACGGCCTTGCCATTTGAGTTTGTTTGACAGAAAAAGGCGGCGTTGCAGACCATCGGTGATGTTCGTAAATGCGTTGGCCGCGTCTCACGAAAAGCATCCGGAGTGCCATGAAAATCCTGTTCATAACGACGGGCAGCCAGGCGACCTACTACGCCACTGCCCCGCTGGCGACGGCCGCGCGCAACGCGGGCCACCAGGTCATGCTGGCCGCCCACGAACCGTGGGTGGAAACCGCGGAGGCCATCGGACTTCCCACCTTCTGCTACACCGTCGACCCGATCCGGCACTTCATGCGGATCACCAACCCCGGCAAGGGGCTGCGGTTCCCCCGCGAGCTGGGCGACGAGGAGATGTTCGGCCAGGGCCGCGGCTTCGCGCAGATGGGCCTGGCCGGGGTCACGTCCCTGCTCGAACTGGCCAAGGACTGGACGCCGGACGTGGTCGTCGGCAGCTCGCAGAGCTACGCGGCGATGCTGCTCGCGGCGCACCTGAAGGTCCCGTACGTGCGTCACGTCGAGTACCTGGGCATCCCGCTGACCGGGATCGACCCGGGCGCCGAGGCGGAGCTGCGGCCCGAGCTGGAGCGCCTGGGCGTGGACGGGCTGCTCAAGCCGGACCTGCTGCTCGACTCGACCCCGCCGTCGCTGCGTCCGGCGCACGACCCCGCCGCCCAGTCGATGCGCTGGATCCCGAGCAACCCGCAGCGCCGGCTGGAGCGGTGGATGTACACGCGCCCCGAGGGCCGTCGCCGCGTCGTGATCACCTCCGGCTTCCGCAGCCTGATGTTCCGCGACCCGGGCTGGACCATGCCGCTGCTCGTGGGCGAGCTGAACAAGCTGGGCGCGGAGGTGCTGATCGCCGCGTCCCCCGGTGCGGCCGAGCGGTTCGGCTCGGAGCTGGGCGACGCCCGCGTCGGGTGGATCCCGATCGACGTCGCGGCCGCCACCTGCGACCTGGCGGTGCACCACGGCGGGGCGACCACCGCCACCAGCCTCATGGCCAACGGGGTGCCGCAGCTGGTCATCCCGGAGAACCCGCCGGAGTTCCCGCCGAACTACCACCGCGAGGCCATCGCCAGGGCGATCACCGACTTCGGTGCCGGCCGGACGCTGTGGCCGCAGGCCCAGGAGCCCGACAAGGCGCCCGGCGCGGTGATCGCCGCCGCCTGCCGCGAGCTGCTGGAGAACCCGGGCTACACGGAGCGGACGCAGTTTCTCGCCAAGGAGATCGCCACGCTGCCGACGCCCGCGGACATCGTGCCGCAACTGGAGGCACTGGCCTCCCGCTGACCGTCCGGCGCGCCACGCGTATCGCCCTGGGACCTCGGAGATCTTCCGGCGGTTCCAGGGCGATACGCGTGTGTGCTGCCGGTCGCGGGCGCGGCCGGCAGCACGGACGGTCAGCGGGCGGCCGCCAGCGTCTCCATCTCGCGCAGTACCTCGTCGGGCGTCGGCAGGGTGGCCGTCTCCTTCGCGAGCAGGCGGGTGCGCTCCGCGTAGGAGGGGTCGTCGAGGACCGCCCGCGCGGCCTCGACCGTCACCTCGGCGGGGTCCCGGCCGGCCTCGGGGCGGTGCCGGTCGACCAGCACGGCGCCGCCGAAGTCACGGACGGCTTCCGCGACGGCCTTGCCGTATCCGTTGTCGGGGATGATCAGCTGCGGCACACCGGCGTTGATCAAGGTCATGGCGGTGGTCGCGCCGCCGTGATGGACCGCCAGATCGCAGGTGGGCGCGACGACATCGAGCGGGATCCAGCCGATCCGCACGTCGTCGCCGAGCTCCGGGCCGAAGCGCTCGGCGGCCTCGGGCACCGCCGCGATCAGCACCTCGGCCCCCGCGCCGGTCAGCTCGTCCACCAGGGCGCGCAGCGAGCTGCCCGGGGTGTCGAGCAGGAGGTTGCGGGTCCCGGCGGTGATCAGGACGCGGCGGCGTCCCTCGGGGCGGGTGTACATCCACGGCTCGACGCGCCGCTGGCTCACCCGCGGCACCCAGCGCATCGACCGTGCCTCGGGGGCGCCGGCCGGGCGCAGCGACGGCGGACACAGATCGATGAACAGGTCCGGGTCGGGCAGCTCCGTCAGTCCCCACCGCTCCAGTTCCGGCTGGAGTTCGGCCAGCGCCGTGCGGTCGCGGCGCGCCATCGGGGCGATGTGCCAGATGTGACGCACGTACGGGATCTGCCGTGTGGCGGCGAGCACCCGGGGGACGTGGGACAGCCCGCCGACGACGAGATCGGGGGCCCACTGCCCGGTCAGCTCCATCAGGGCGTCGAGCCGTACGGCCGCCGTCATCGCGTCCTGGCCGTAGCGCATGCGCTCGGGCGTGATGCAGACCGCGGGCAGCCCGACGGACTGAGCGGCCGCCATGAGGGGTTCGTCGGCTGCCAGCAGGATTTCGTGGCCCGCGTTGCGCGCGGCCGCGGCGAGGGGGGCGACACCGAACACGGCCGCCTGACTGCCGCCGACGGTGAAGAGGAATTTCATGGCGATGGCACTTCTTCCGGTGAGAGGGGCGATGCGATGCCTTCGGTGCGTACGCGTGTGCGCGTGCGGCTCAGCCGGCCTGGGCCATTTCCATGACGTACTGGCCGTAGGAGGAGTTCGAGAGCCGGCTGCCGAGCCGGTAGCAGTCCTCGCGCTCGATGTAGCCCATGCGCCAGGCGATCTCCTCGAGGCAGGCGATGCGCACGCCCTGACGGTGTTCCAGGACCTGCACGTAGTCGCCGGCCTCCATCAGCGCGTCGTGGGTCCCGGTGTCGAGCCAGACGAAGCCGCGGCCGAGCGGGATCAGCGTCGCCTCGCCGCGCTCCAGGTAGACGCGGTTGAGGTCGGTGATCTCCAGCTCCCCCCGCTCGGAGGGGCGCAGCTGCCGGGCGATGTCCACGACCGTGTTGTCGTAGAGGTACAGGCCGGTGATGGCCATGTTGGTCTGCGGGTCGGCCGGCTTCTCCTCGAGCGCCACGAGCCGGCCCTGCCCGTCGAGCGTGCCCACGCCGTAGCGCTCGGGGTCGCGCACCGGATAGCCGAACAGGACGCAGCCCTCGATGTCCTTCGCGGCCCGCTGCAGCATCGGGCCGAACTCGAAGCCGTGGAAGATGTTGTCGCCGAGCACCAGGGCGACGGAGTCGTCACCGATGTGGTCGGCGGAGACCAGGAACGCGTCGGCGAGTCCGCGCGGCTTGTCCTGTTCGGCGTAGGTCAGGGTGATGCCGAGCCAGGATCCGTCGCCCAGGAGTCTGCGGAACATCTCCAGGTCGTCGGGGGTGGTGATGATCTCGATCTCGGTGATGCCCGCCAGCATCAGCGCGGAAAGCGGGTAGTAAATCATTGGCTTGTCGTAGACCGGGAGCATTTGCTTCGAGACACCTAGCGTGATCGGGTGGAGCCTCGTACCATTGCCGCCGGCCAGGATGATTCCCTTCACCGTGGCGCCTCCTCAGTGACTTCGTGCCCTTTAGGCGATGCCCGCACTTTATCGAGGGATAACACACGTTCAAAAGGCTTCTCCGATTACCGGGCGGCACACGGAGCGCATGTTGACAAGCACCGCCCTCCTATCCAGTCTTGGGTTATCCCGGTTCAGGCATGCGCATTCCTATCTCGTTTAGGTGGACCCGTGAGAATCGAAGAACTGACGCCCGCTCTCGAATCCGAGCGGAGGGCCGGTATCGGCATCATCGGGTGCGCCGACATCGCCGTCCGGCGCGCCATCCCGGCGATCCGGGAGTCGCCGTTCCATCTGGTGGCGGTCGCGAGCCGGTCGGCCGCGAAGGCCGCGGAGGTCGCGGCCCGGGCCGGCTGCAAAGCCGTCGCGGGGTACGAGCGGCTGCTCGACGCACCCGAGATCGACGCGGTCTACATTCCGCTGCCCAACAGCGAGCACGCCCAGTGGGCGCGCCGGGCGCTGGAGGCGGGCAAGCACGTCCTGATCGAGAAGCCGGCGGTGTCCTCCGAGCGGAGCGCCCGGGAGCTGGCCGCTCTCGCCGAGGGCGGCGGGCTGGCCGTCATGGAGAACTTCGCCTTTCTGCGCCACCCCCAGCACGACCGGGCGCAGGCCCTCGTCGCCGACGGGGCCATCGGTGAACTGCGGTCCTTCAACGGCGCGTTCGGGATTCCGCCCACCGACCCCAGCGGCATCAAGTACCAGGCCGAGCTCGGCGGCGGGGCCCTGTGGGAGGTGGGCTGCTACCCGGTGCGCGCGGCCCAGGCCTATCTCGGGGACTCCGCCCGGGTGCTGGGCGCGAGCCTGACGGCCGATCCCCGGCTGGGAGTGGACACCTCGGGGTCCGCGCTGTTGCGCGACGACGCCGGTGTGAGCGCGAACTGCTCCTTCGGGCTGTCGCACAGCTACCGCTCGACCTACGACGTGTGGGGCAGTGAGGGACGGCTGGTGCTGGAGTGGGCGTTCACGCCTTCGCACAGCGCCCGCCCGGTGCTGCGGCTGCAGCAGAGGGATGTCGAGACGAAGATCCTCGCACCGGCGTCCGACCAGTTCCTCGGCGTCTTCGAGGCGTTCCACGACGCCGTGCGCGATCCCGCGAAGCGGGCGGAGCACCGTCACGACCTGGTGCGCCAGGCCGCGTTGATGGAGCAGATCCACGCCAGTGCCAGTGGCCGGACGGGCTGGTGAACGAGCGCGGGCGAGGGCCTGCGCAGCGCGGCGGGCGGCATCCTTTCCCGGATGCCGCCCGCCGCGCTGCGTCATTTCGGAGCCTTGTTCATGCCCCCGGGGCGCCCGCCGCCTGGCGCAGCAGTCCGGGGAGCGGGACCGGCCGGCACTGCTCGTACGTCGGCAGCAGACCGGCGGCCGCGGCCTCGGCCAGGGTGGGCGCCGCGGCGTCCTTGTCCGAGCGGATCGGCTCTTCCTTCAGGTCCCACGGCAGCGCGAGCGCGGGATCGAGCGCGTCGACGTCGATCATGGTGCCGGGGACGTACTCCTGCGAGCAGAGATAGCTCATGCACGTGTCGTCGCTCAGGGCGAGGAACGCGTGCCCGATGCCGTCCGGCAGGTACACGGCCGTTCCCGCCTCGGGGCTCTGGTACGTGACGTCGTAGTGGCCGAACGTCGGTGAGCCCACCCGGAGGTCGACGGCGATGTCGAACGCGCTGCCGCGCACACAGGTGACGAACTTCGCCTGGCCGGGCGGGACCTTGGTGCCGTGAATTCCGCGCAGGGTGTTCCTTTTCGACACCGAGTAATTCACCTGGCGGACCGCGAAATCCCATCCGCTGGCGGCCGAGAGAGCGTCGGCCCGCACCGATTCGAAGAAATATCCTCGCCGGTCGCTCAACGGCTCGGGTTCCACCCGGTACGCGCCGGGGACCGTCATTTCCGAGATCAGCACCGCGTGCTCCTCACTGGGTCAGCCCGCGGAGACCGGGCCGGCCGATGCGGCCTGGGCGATCCGTTGGCGCATGGCCGCGCTGTCGTTGGCGCGCGGGAATTCCTCCTGGGGAGCCTCGACGCCGAGGAACGCGCACAGCGGCTCCCATCCCTGGCGCACGTCGTAGACGAGGACGCGGTCCGCTCCCAGCGCCCGTACGACGTCCTCGTTGTGCCGCCGGTAGACCTCGACGGCGTGGTCCTTGTCGGGGAAGCGGCCGCCGAACAGCCCGTCCCAGACCAGGGTGCTGGTGAGACGGAGCAGCCGGGCCTGGTGGGAGTCCGGGGCCGGCGGGTGCTCCGCGCTGCGCAGCACGAACTGGTACAGCGTGTCGTAGGTGCTGCGCCACCAGCTCTCCGCGTCGCGCACCGTCAGGATCACCTTGGCGTCGGGAAAGGCCTCGGCGATCTGCTCGTAGTGGACCGCGCAGGGGCCGTCCACCGCGGCGGTGCAGCCGTCGAACAGCGCGGCCCAGTCGGGGCGTTCGCCGCCGCACAGGGCCCCTTCCCACTGCCGAAGGCGCTGTTCGTCGCTGACGAGGTCGAACATGTGGAAGGAGGGGCCGAGGCCCAGCCGGTCCAGTGCCGCCTTGAGCGAGGTGGTGCCGGTCCTGCCCAGGCCTGCGTTGAAGAGCTTCAGCACGGTGCCGTGTCCTTCCTCAGCGCCAGAGGGCGGGTTCCTGCCGGGTGATGACGTTCACCCGGTTCCAGAAGTTGACCAGGCCGATGTGCATGACCAGCGCGCCGAGCTGCTCGTCGTTGTAGTACTCGGCCGACCGCTCCCAGATCTCGTCGGGGGCCATGTCCTGCGGGTCCGTCATCAGGGTGATGGCCTCGGCCATCTCCAGGGCGGCGCGTTCGGCCTCCTCGAAGCAGCTCTCGGTCCGCCAGGTGGCCACCAGCGCGAGGCGGGTGTCGGCGCCGGCCGTCTGCGGGTCGTCCGGCAGCGCGTAGGCACGGCCGTTGATCTCGCTGACGCGCAGCCGGATCAGGTCGAGCGTGGACTGCGGCACGCCGACCTTGCCGATGACCTCGGTCAGGTCGAGGAGGGGCTGCAGAGCGCCGGGAACGACCAGGGAAGGGTTGTCCATCCGTGGAGTCATCGATCTTCTCCTGTGCGATAAGCGTGTATGAAATACCCGGAGAATCCTGCTCAGCGCCCTGATCTTTCGCAAGAAAACGTCGTTCAAGTGCGGAATAGGCGCAGATGAAACATCAACTATCCGTAAGTTGCACGGAATTGAGTCGATGACTTGTAGTGGTCTCGTGCCAGAGTCCACAAAAACCAGGAGCAGGCAGCAGGTCTGCCGTGACATTCGAGAAACGCGGCAATCTTTCCTCGCGGGTGATTCGACGATCACGGAGCATGTCTCCGACGTGCTCGCCGCCATCCGGGAGAAGGACGCGGAGCTCGGCGCCTTCGTCGAGGTCGCCACCGGCCGTGCGCTGCGCGAGGCGGCGGCGGCCGACCGGCTGATCGCCCGGGACCGGACGGCCGCCTTCCGCGAACGGCCCCTGCTCGGCGTCACGGTGTCGGTCAAGGACCTCATCCAGACCGAGGGACTGCCCACCCGGCGCGGGTCCCTGCTGCCCAACCGGCGCGCCGCCGCCGACGCGCCCTCGGTCGCCCGGCTGCGGGCCGCGGGGGCGATCGTCGTCGGCAAGACGACCACCTCGGAGTACGGATGGAGTGCGAGCACGGTCAGCCGGGCCGGCGCCGGCACCCGCAATCCGTGGGCGCCCGACAGAACCGCCGGCGGTTCCAGCGGCGGCTCGGCGGCGGCGGTGGCGGCGGGGCTGTGCACGGCGTCGCTGGGCACCGACGGAGCCGGATCGATCCGTATCCCGGCGGCGTTCTGCGGTGTCGTGGGCTTCAAGCCGTCCTTCGGGTCGGTCCCCTACGTGCCGCCCTGCGCCGAACGGCTGTCCCACGTGGGGCCGTTGGCCCGGTGCGTGGCCGACGCCCGCGAACTCTTCCAGGTGATGGCCGGCCCCGACCCGCGCGATCCCCAGTCGGTCCGCTTCCCCGCCGCGCCCGCCGCCGCGAGCGGTGCGCTGCGCATTGGCTGGGTCGAGTTCGCCGGCACGTCCGGAGCGGTCCGCGACGTCACCGAACGCGTACTGCCGGTGCTGACGTCCCTGGGACACCACGTCGAACGCATCGAGACCCCCTTCCCCGACCCCTACGAGGCCCTGGTGGACGTCCTGGCCGCCGCCGAGGCACACGGCACCGCGGTCGAGGACGAACCCCGGTGCGACGAGGGGCGGCTCGCGATCGTGCGCTACGGGCGGACGCTGAGCGGCGCCGCCGTGGCGCGCGCCGAGGAGACCCGGCTCGCCCTGCGCGTCCGGCTCGCCGAAGTCATGGACTCCTACGACCTGTTGGTCATGGCCACGGTCCCCGTCGAGCCCTTCGCGGCCGGCGCGATCGCGCCGCCGTGGGCCGCCGTCCCCACGGACCTGCGGTGGCTCGCGTGGTCGCCCGCCACCTATCCCTTCAACCTCACCGGCCAGCCCGCCCTGTCCCTGCCGGTCGGCCGCACCCCGGCCGGCCTCCCGGTCGGCCTGCAGATGGTGGGCCGCATCGGCGAGGACCTGCGCGTGCTCAGCGCCGCCGAACTCCTCGAGACGGCGCTGGGGCTGCCCCTGGCCGCCCCCGTGCTCACAGCGAAAGGAAGATGACCATGGTTTCCAGGTCGTGGTCCCTGCCCGGCGGCGACAGCGGTGTGGGCCGCCCGTCCTTCGTCGCCGACTTCGGCCTCTGGGACGACCGGCAGAGCGAGGCGGCCGCACAGGTCGAACTCCAGCTCGACGAGGTCGATCTCGTCCGGGTCGTCTTCTGCGACCCGCACGGTCTCGCCCGGTCCAAGACGGTGCCCGCGAACGTGTTCCGTTCGGTGCTGCGCAACGGCATGGACTTCAGCGCCGGACCGTTCCTCTTCGACACCGGCCACGCCGTCGCCGTCGACTTCCTCGACGACGCCGGGCTCGGGATCGGCGAGCTGCGCGGCGCCGGCGACTTCGTCCTCGTCCCCGACCCGCGCACCTTCCAGATCCTGCCCCGCAGCGAGCCGCGGACCGCCTGGGTCCTCGGCGACGAGTACCTGCGCGACGGGACCCCGCACCCGCTGTCCGCCCGCGGGGTGCTGCGCCGGGTCTGCGACGCGTACGCCCGCCACGACCTGACCCCGGTCATCGGCCTCGAGGTCGAGTGGTACCTCACCCGGCTGACCGGCGGCCCGGCGGGCAACGAGGGCAACGGCTTCGGACTGCAGGGCTCCGCCCCCGCGGTGGAGGCCGTCAACCCCGGATACCAGTTCAACCTCGACAGCTACTACGACTCGGTGGCCGACATCGCCGACCCGCTGGCCGCACTGCTCATGCAACTCGGCCTGCCGCTGCGCTCGTTCGAGCACGAGTCGGGCCCCGGCCAGCTGGAGACGACCTTCGACCCGATGCTGGCGCTGGACGCGGCCGACGCCATGCTGCTCTTCCGCACCCAGCTCAAGCAGGAGTGCCGGCGCCGCGGCCACCACGCCTCGTTCATGACCCTGCCGCGCCTGTCGAGCTTCGACCCCAGCGGCTGGCACCTGCACCAGTCGGTGACCGGCGCCAAGGACGGCGTCAATCTGTTCGCCGAGGGGGACGGCACGCACGACGCCGTCTCCGCCGCCGGCGAGGCCTACATCGACGGACTGCTCTCCCACGCACGCGAGTTCAGCCTGCTCTCCGTGCCCACCGTGAACGGCTACCGGCGCCTGTCCCCCGAGTTCACGCTCGCGCCGACCACGGTCGACTGGCGGTTCGAGGACCGCAGCGCCCTGGTCCGCGTGCTCAGCGGCGGCAGCTCGACGCACGTCGAGAACCGTATCGGGGAGCCCTGCGCCAACCCCTACTTCGCCATCGCCTCGCAGCTGCACGCGGGCCTCGAAGGGCTGCTGTCCACCGGCCCGGCGCCCGGCGGCGCCCACCCGCCCCTGCCCACGTCGCTGCGCGAGGCCCTGCAGGCCTTTCGCGCGAGCGACAGCGCCGAACGGCTGCTCGGTGCCCCGCTCAAGTCCTGCCTGGCCAAGCTCAAGGAGAGCGAGGTCACCCGCTTCGAGGCCTGGTGCGCGGCCGGGCCGGCCGAGGACATCGCGCGCACCGTCACGGCCTGGGAGCACCGCGAGTACTTCGGCACCTTCTGAACCACCGCCCCACCCGCCCCGCAACGAATCCAGCAAGGGAGAACCTCACCATGTCGCGCTACGACTGGGACCGGACCAACCCGGCGATCGACACGCTCAAGGAGGCCATCGAGCCGTCCCGGCAGAAGGTGGTCAGCCACCCGATCTACCACCAGCTGACCTCGGTGGAGGCGGTCACGACCTTCATGGAGCACCACGTGTTCGCCGTGTGGGACTTCATGTCCCTGCTCAAGAGCCTGCAACGGCAGCTGACCTGCGTTCAGGTGCCGTGGCTGCCGTCCGCCGCCACCGGCAGCCGCCGGCTCATCAACGACATCGTGCTGGTCGAGGAGAGCGACGAGCTGGGCGACGGCTTCATCAGCCACTTCGAGCTGTACGTCGACGGCATGCGCCAGGCGGGCGCCGACACCACCCGCATCGACACGTTCATCTCGCTGCTGCGCGCGGGCCGCCCGGTCCCCGCGGCCCTGGAGGAGGCGGGCGTCCCGCGGGCGGTCACCGAATTCGTCGCCACCACCTGGGAGTTCATCGAGCACGCCCCGGTGCACTGCCAGGCCGCGGCGTTCGCCTTCGGCCGCGAGGACCTCATCCCGGACATGTTCGACCAGGTCGCCGCGCTCGAAGCGGGCCACGGTTCGCTCTCCACCTTCGTCGACTACCTCCGCCGGCACATCCAGGTGGACGCCGAGGAGCACACGCCGATGGCGATGCAGATGCTCGCCGACCTGTGCGGCGACGACGCGGCCAAGTGGGCCGAGTGCCGCGAGACCATCGACCGGGCGCTGGCGGCCAGGACCGGCCTGTGGAACGGGATTTCGGACGCGATCACCCAGCGCGCCCGCTGACGGGCCGTCTTCTCCTGTGAGGGTGAGCACTGCATGCCAAGGATCCAGGACACCCCCGCCGTGAGCGCATCCGCCCGGAGCGAGCGGATCGCACGGCAGTCCCGCGACGACAACTGGAAGAAGCCCCCGCGCCGTATCGACACGTCGGAATGCATCACCTGCGACACGTGCCTGCGCAGCTGCCCCGCCGAATTCGGCGCGATCTTCGACGACGGCCTCAACGTCAGGATCGTGCCCGAACTCTGCTCCGGCTGCCCCAAGTGCGTGATGGTCTGCCCCGTCGACTGCATCTACGTGGACGAGGACTGGACCGCCACCGAGGCCCGCATGTGGGACCACATCGCGCTGAACTCCGGAGGGACGGCATGACGCTGCCCACCGAACGGGACGCGGGCCTCACCCGCAAGGAGGCCATGGCGAAGGCCCGCAGGAGCCGCCGGCCCAGCCGGCTCGGCCTGCCCGCCGGGGCCACCGGCCGGCCCGACTACCGCACGGCCCACGACGCCGGCTTCCCGACCCTGCTCAAGCAGACCTGGCGGCAGGCGGTGCAGGCGCCCGACCTGGCGTCGGCCGTGGACGTCCTGCTGACGCTCGCCGGGCACGTCCCGGCCGACATCCAGCTGCGCGCCCTGTCCGTCGAGGCCGAGGCCGCGCTGAAGGTCGTCGTCGGCAGGAGCTGGCGCGACGACGGGCGTGCCCCGCGCGGGGCCGGGCCGGACGCCACCGCGTTCCTCGGCGAGATCGGCCTGGACACGAACGGCCGGATCGTCGTCCGCACCCCCTCCTCGGGCCCGCTGCGCGCCGACACGGAGCTGGTCGACGGGGTGCTGCGCGTGCCGTGGTCCGCCGCGGACCTCGCCGCCTACCGGGCCGAGTTGGCCCACACCGCGCGACGGTGGCGTACCGCGGTGGCCGACTGCCGTCAGTGGCTGCTGGGCGCCGGCGACGACGGCCGCGAGGCGATGCTGGCGGAACTGACCGAGGCGGCGCTGCGGACGGCGCCGTTCATCCTCTACGCCGGTGAGCAGCGCTACACCAACTTCCGCGGACAGAACAACCTGACGGGCAAGACCCTGCGTCCGGGCCACCCCGACTGCGCGCTGAGCAGCCTGTCGGGCGTGCCGCTCGACCTGTGGTCGGACAGCGACGTGCTCCTGGTGGTCTGTCTCACGCTGCTGGTGCGCTCGGCCGGGTTCGCCCGCATCGAGGAGGCCAACGGAACACAACTGACGCTCGACCACATCGCTCTGCTGCTGGACCGCACGCGCTGCGCCTACAACGCGGCCCGCCCCGATCTGCCCGCGGTGGCGGCCCCGGCCTCGCACACCGTGGACGCGCTCGACGCGCTCGCCGGTGAACTCGCCGCGCGGCGCCGCAAGGTCATGGGCAGCGAGCAGCTCTACCGCGAGATCCACGGCCCGCTGATGCACAAGGTGGAGCGGGTCGCCGGGCCCGTGAAGGACGACGCGAGACGGCTCGAGGACGAGCTGTGCGCACGGGTGCGCGAACGGCTCCCTGTCACCGGCGGCACCCTCGCCGCGCTGACCGCGGACCTGGAGGCGTCGCCCGAGTGGCTGGCCGGGCCGCACGGCTCCTTCGCGACCGGCCTGGAGTCCCTCGTGTACGAGTCGGTGCGCGCGGCCGGCGTGGTGTTCGACGCCGACTTCGCGATGAGCCGCGGGATGCGGTCGCTGCCCGCGCTGATCGGGGCCCTGCGCGCCGAGGAGTACGCGACGATCGCCGGCTGGGAGATACCGCACTTCTTCTGCTGTGTGGTGCCCTCGCCGGACGCGAAACGGCTCTTCGACGGCTCGGCGGGCCGGCTGGCCGACACCTCCTGGGCCATCTCCTCGCGCATGCAGTACAACTCGTGGCACTTCCTGGCCGCGAATCTGCCCAAGGTGCCCGAGATCATGGCGCGGGACCACTTCGTCCCGCCCGCGATCCCCGACATCGCCTACTACTCCGACCAGCACCACAACGGCCACGTGGCGGCCAAGGTGCGCTTCACCGTCCGCAGCCCGCAGCCGGTCTCGGTGCTGGGCCGCGATCTCAACGGGTTCATGGACCTGCGGCTGCTGCGCTGCGAGGGCCTGCCGTTCGACGAGCAGGATCTGCTGGCCGCGCACCGCACGTCCGCGTTCATCGCGCGGGCGACGGGCCTGGCCGCTTCCCTGGTCGCCGGCGGCGCCGGTCTTGAGGTCACGTCCTTCGACTCGCAGTGGCACTGGAACACGATCGCCGGAACCGAGTAGGACGTACCGCATACGAGTGGGGCCCCTGACCGAGGTCAGGGGCCCCACTCGTATGCGGTGTGCGGGGGTCAGACCGCCACGGGCTGTTCCGCGGAGCGGGTGTGGACGGCGCGGTAGCCGTTCCAGTCCGCGGTGCGCGTACGCGCGTCCAGCGCGTCCTGGAAGGCGCTGCGCGCCGGCGTCCACTCGGCCCGGTCCAGGGTGCGGTGCGCGTCGTAGGACTCCTTGCCGTCCCACTGGGAGTAGACGACGACGAAGTCGTTGTCCGTGCCGACGGTGGCCAGCGTGCCCGCGCCGCCCTCCAGGTTGCGGGAGCGGATGCCGCGCAGCACGCTCCGGGAGCGGTAGCCGGGGACGTCCACCAGCCAGGAGTGCGCGCCTCCCAGCGTCTTGACGACGGCGCCCTGGTCGGCCGGGTCGACGTTGAGGATCTCGATGACGGTGTAGTCGTCGCGGTCCGGGGAGACCTCGGTGGTGTCACCCTGCCCGGGGTGCCGGTGGCTCAGCTCCACCTCCGTCTGCATCAGGCGGACGAAGGTGGTGATCTCGCGGAAGACCGGGACGGTGTGGTGCTTGAACTCGCTGTCGTTGTATCGCGATTCGAGGTCCTGCATCCCGCGCCACTGGATGAAGTTGGCGGTTCCCGGCGTGTGCTCGCCGCGGTGCACGGTGCTGGAGATCCAGCCGGGGAACGCCGCGGTGTCGACGATCGCCTTCATCTCCTTGACGAGCGTGTCGACCCGCGCGCGGCTGTCGGTCCTGAACAGGTTGAGGACGGTCAGGTGCCCGTCTTCGGGGTTGATGAACGGCATGGTTCCTCCTTGGTTCCGTCTGCGCGCCCGCGACAGCGGGGCGTCACGTCCTAGTGGGTGTCGCGGGGCGCGCCGAACCAGCGGCTCAGGGCGTCCGTGAGACCGTCCGCGCCGGACCCGTCCGTGCCGATCCAGGCGATGTAGCCGTCGGGTCGCACGAGCAGCGCCTCGACGCCGTCGGGCGCGCCGGCCGGCCGGGTCTGCGAGCGCACGACGTCGACCCGGTCCGACCAGGGCTCGGCGGCCGCGGGCAGACTGCCCTCGCCGCTCAGGTCCAGGACGAAGCCGCGCCCGCCGTGCAGCAGCGCGTAGGCCCGCACCGCGCCGGACGGGCCGTCGGTGAGGTCGAAGTCCGGGAGGCGGCGGCCGAGCAGCGGATGACCGCCCTCGTCGGTCCCGTACGTGATGTCGAGGCCCGTGACCATGCCGACGAGCAGCTTGCGGGCGTCCTCGTGGGTCAGCAGCTCGGCGAAGACCGACCGCATCGGGTCCATCTCCGGGCCGCCGAGGTAGAGGCTGCGCTGAGCGAGGGTGTTGGCCAGGATGCGGGCGCCGACCGGGTGCCGCTCGGCGTGGTAGGTGTCCAGGAGCCCCTGCGCGGCCGTGCCGTGGATCTCGGCGGCGAGCTTCCAGCCGAGGTTGACGGCGTCGCCCACGCCGGCGCTGATGCCCTGCGCGCCGATCGGCATGTGGATGTGGGCCGCGTCGCCGGCGAGGAAGACCCGCCCCTTGCGGTACGCGGCGGCCTGGCGGCTGGAGTCGGTGAAGTAGCTCAGCCAGCGCGGCGTACCCGCGTGGATGTCGTCGCCCGTGACGCGCTTGAAGGCGTCGGCCACCTCCTGGAAGGTGGGCGGCTGCGAGGTCGGCCGCACCCCCGCGCCGCGTTCGAAGACGACGACGCGCGTGGTGTTCGGTCCGACGGGCAGCACGACGACCATGCCGGCGTCGCCCAGTTCGCCGGTGGGCCGCAGCCGCACCTGGACGTCGGAGACGTCGGCCATCAGCATCTCGATCGTGGCCTCGTACCCGGGGAAGTCGATGCCCGACAGGGTGCGGACGGCGCTGCGCGCGCCGTCGCAGCCCACGATGTAGCGGGCGCGCAGGGTGCGTTCGCCCTCCGGCGTGTTCGCCCGCACCTCGACGCCGTCGTCGTCGCTGGTGAGCGCGGCCAGTTCCCAGCCGCGGCGGATCTCGGCCCCGAGGCCGGTCGCCCACGTGTGCAGGATGCTCTCGGTCAGGGCCTGCGGGACGCCGCGCACGCCGAAGTTGCCACCGGGCACGACCGTGTAGTCCAGCGGCATGCCGCCGAAGTGGCCGATCGGTATGACACCGAGGTCACCGAAGCTGTCGAGCAGGCCGCGCTGGCCGAACTCCTCCATGGTCCTGGCGGAGAAGCCGAGGGCCCGCGACTGGCGCATCGGCTCGGTGAGCCGCTCCAGTACGACGGCTTCGACCCCGGCGAGGCGGAGTTCGCCCGCGAGCATCAGTCCGGTGGGGCCGGCCCCCACGATGATCACGTCTGTCTCAAAGTCCTGCACTGTCTTCCCTGCCTCCCATGCGTACCTGCAAAAACTGGTGATCGAGGTTGCTCGCCACCGCCGTCAGATGGGCGCGGACCTGGTCCAGGGCGGTCAGTTCGGACAGGACCGCGCGCAGCGGGCCGGCCTCCTCGCCGCCGAACATCAGCTGTTCCTGGGCGGCGACGTGGTCGAGCACGCGGGCCGCGACGGGATGCCGTTCGTCGTGGTAGGTGTCGAGGAGTCCGGGTCCGGCGTCGCCCCGCACGGTCCGGGCGAGCTTCCGGCCCAGGTCGACCGCGTCCTGCAGACCGACGTTGAGGGCCTGGCCGCCGACCGGCGGATGCCAGTGGGCGGCGTCGCCCGCCAGCAGGATCCGGCCGCGCCGGTAGGTGTCCGCGTGCCCCTTGGCATCGTCGAAGGCGTCCAGCCACAGAGGTGTTCCGGCGGAGATGTCCTCGCCCGTGACCTGCGCCCAGTCCCGGACGACGTCCTCGAACGCGGGCGGCTCCGGGCGGACGCCCGGCACCGCTCCGTGCGCGTGCACCATCACCCGGGTGACGCCGTCGCGCGTCGAGGCCACCGCGAAGCCACGCTCCAGCCGTTCGAACCGCCGGTCGCGGACGCGCAGTCCGCGTACGTCGGCCCGCAGCAGCCGTTTGGTGGCCGCGGTGACCGTCACCGGGAAGCCGGCGAGTGCGCGGACCGTGCTGTCGGCGCCGTCGCAGCCCACCAGGTACGCGGCGCGCAGGGTCCGGGGCCCGCCGGGCGCCCGCACCGTGCACAGCACACTGTCGGACTCCTCGCGGACATCGGTCAGTTCGTGCGCGCGCAGCAGGGTCACGCCCAGCTCGGCCGCCCGCTCGCCCAGGTGGGCCTCGGTGCGGAACTGGGGCAGCTTCCAGTGGCCGGCGTACGCGCTGTGCACCTCGGACAGGACGAATCCCAGCCCGCCGAAGTGTGTCCGCGGTTCGTGCGCGGCCTCCGCGAGCAGCGCGCCGAACCCGCGCTCGTGCAGCAACTCGGCGGTCAGTGAGGTGAGTTGACTGGCCCGGGACTCGGTCATCGCCGAGGCGAGACGCTCCACGACGACCACCTCGACGCCGGCCCGGCGCAGTTCGCAGGCGAGGAGCAGCCCGACGGGGCCCGCGCCGACGATGACGACCGGCGCGTCGGCCCGGGCCCGGCTCACGGCCGCTTTCGCTCGCCGGCGATGCCCTCGGCGTAGGTCTTGGCGAGGTTCAGGGTGGCCAGGCTGTTGCCGCTCAGCGCGGTGCGGACGAACTCCCGCGCGGTGGCGAGGGTCGCGTCCTCGCCGAGTACGGCGGTGATGTTCTCCGTGTTGATCCGCACCGTGTGCCGTGAGGTGACCGACACCCCGCCGCCGTCGCGCTCCTCGATGAGCCAGCGCCCGGTGTGCAGGGTCATCAGCGCGGGCAGGACGATCTGCTTGTACACGATCGACGTCGCGGAGCTGCACACCCGCACCGACCGCGTGGTGTGGGTGCTGCCGTCCTTGGTGCGGGTGTCCATCTCCAGGATCTGCAGGCCGGGTTCGTCCTCCTCCAGCGAGACCCGGGCCACGTGCGGCAGCCGCTCCCGCCACAGCTGGGCCTCGTTGAGGAAGTCGTAGACGTCCTTGCCGCTGCCCTCCACCGTCACCGTGTCGTCGAAGGTGAGCAGCTCCTGGGAGCCGGTGGCCTCGGCGGCGGCCTTGAGCGCGGCGAGTTCCGAGGCGCTGTTGCGGTCCACCGCCCGGCTGATCCAGTCGAGGTCGGCGGGGTCGTCGGTGGCCGCGTGGAAGTCGTGCAGCAGCCGCACCCGGCACGAGGTGTCGGAGAGGGGCTCCACCACCCAGGCGCCGCCCATGCCGCCGACCGGGTGCTGCGAACGTTCCTGACGGAACGTCACCTTCAGCTGCCGGGGGTCGTGCCCGCGCCGTGAGGTCCAGGTCTTGGCCGTGCCGTTCGCGGTCGCCCACAGCCGGATGAGCTCCGCGTCGCCCTCGCGCTCGACGATTTCGGCGTGCACGGTCGGCGGGAAGGTCTCCGGCCACCTGCTGACGTCCGCGACCAGCGCGTACGCCACCTCGGCGGGGGCCTGGACGGTGGTCGTGTGCTCGGTTTCGCGTATCGGGTTCTCGGTCACGTCTCTTCTCCTTACGGTCACGGAGGTCAAGCGGCTTCGCCGAACCAGCGCCGCAACGCGGCCGCGAGGTCCCCGCCGTCGGGCGCGGTCCAGGCGAGGTAGCCGTCGGGGCGGACGAGCACCGACTCCGTGGCGGCGCCGCCCTCCTGCGGCCCGGCGGGGGAGGTCGTGACCCGGACCACGTCGACGCGGTCGGACCAGCGCTCCGCGGTCCGGGCGGTCGCGCCCGAGGCGTCGGTGGTGATCAGCACACCGCGGGCCGGGTGCAGCAGTCGTGCGATGTGCTCCCGGCCGCCGTCGGCGAGCCGCAGCTCGCGGTCGGCGATCCGGGCGCCGAGCAGCGGATCGGCGTCGGCTGCGGAGGAGCCGGTGCGGTCGGCAGCGTCGGGGCCGGTCACGTCGTAGCGGACGTCGAGGCCGCTGACCAGTCCGGACAGGTGCCGGGCCACCGCCGGGAGCGCGACGAGTTCCGCCATGACCGTGCGCAGCGGCGCGACGCTCCGGCCGGTCAGGTTGAGCGTTCCCTGGGCGAGCGTGGTGCGCAGGACCCGGGCCCCGACCGGATGGCGCTCGGCGTGGTACGTGTCGAGCAGGCCCTCGGGGGCGCTGCCCCGGACGGTCGCCGCCAGCTTCCAGCCGAGGTTGAAGGCGTCCTGCACGCCGATGCTCAGGCCCTGGCCGCCGGCCGGGAGGTGGATGTGCGCGGCGTCCCCGGCGAGCAGCACCCGGCCGCGCCGGTACTCGGTGGCCTGGCGGGTGGCGTCGGTGAAGCTGCTCACCCAGCGCGCCTCGCCGTGGTGGATGGAGTCGCCGGTCAACCGCTGCCAGGCGTCGGCGACCTGAGGGAAGGTCACCTCCCGGCCGCGGTCGGGCCGGGTGCCGTTCTCGCACACGATGATGCGGCTGTAGCCCTCCTCCAGCGGCGCGGACATCACCATGCCGTTCGGCAGCAGCTCACCGATCATGCGCGGCTTGATGTCGCAGCCCTTGACGTCGGCGAGGTACATCTCGCGGGTCGCGTCCGAGCCGGCGAACTCGAAGCCAGCCAGGCGCCGCACGGTGCTCCGCCCGCCGTCGCAGCCCACGAGGTAGCGGGCGGAGCATTCCTCGACGCCTTCGGGGCCGCGCACGGTCGCGGTGACACCGTCGCCGGTGTCGCTCAGCGCGGTCAGTTCGTAGCCGCGGCGCAGGCGCACGCCCAGCTCCAGCGCCCACCCCTCGAGCATCTCCTCGACCTTGTACTGGGGGGCGCCCCGCACGCCGAAGTGCGAGCCCTCCAGCACCCCGTAGTCGATCGGGATGCCGCCGAAGTGCCCCTGGCGGGTGATCTCGATGTTCTCCAGGCGCTCCAGGAGACCGCGCTGGTGGAAGGCCTCGGTGGCGCGTGCCGTGAAGCCGATGCCGCGCGACTCCCAGCTGCGCTCCCCCCGCTGCTCGAAGACGGTGACCTCGGCGCCGCCGAGACGGAGTTCGGCCGCGAGCGTCAGTCCCGCGGGACCTGCCCCGATGACTATGACCTCGGTGTCCATTGTTCCTGTCCTGAGTCTCGTCCTGCGCGGTGGGAGCCGGCGTCGCCGGGGTCAGGCCGGGATGGCCTCGATGATCGAGAGGGGCGCGCTGGTGGGGACGGCCCGGGTGACCTGGAAACCGGCCTTGGCGAACAGCTCGGTGTACTCGGCGAGGGTGCGGTCCTGGGCGCCGAGCATCAGCATCAGCCAGAGGTCGATGGTGTGGCCGAGGTGCTTCTCGTTCTTCTCGGGCAGCACGTACTCGATGACGAGCAGCTTGCCGCCGGGGGCGATCGCCTCGCGCGCGTTGCGCAGGGCGGTGATCGCGTCCTCCTCGGAGAAGTCGTGGATGATGTGCTTGAACACGTAGGCGTTCCCGCCGGTCGGCAGCTTGTCGAGATAGCCGCCGTGTTCGATCGTGTACCGGTCCGCGACACCGGCCTCTTCGAAGAGCGCGGGCGTGTCCACCGTCGCGACCTCGGAGTCGAACAGCACCCCCTTGGTGTCCGGCGCCTGCTGCAGGATGCCGGCGAGCAGGTTGCCGCGCCCGGCGATGACGTCCACCACCGTCTGGAACTGCGAGAAGTCGTAGGCGGCCAGGATCGGTCCGGTCTCCGACACGGAGAGGTCGCCGAAGGCCTTGAAGAACACGGCCGCGAACTCGGGGTTGGCGTGGAAGAAGTCCAGCGCCCCCATGCCGCGCAGCTTCGGCAGGTTGGGCTCGCCGGTCTCCACCGTGGTGAGCAGGTGCCCCCACTCCTCCCACAGGGTCGGGTGGTTCATGAGCAGCGCGAAGCCGCGCATCGAACCGTCGACGTCCTCACGGAGCTTGTCGGACAGCGCCGTGTGCTCGTAGCGGCCGTCGGGCGCCACCGCGAACACGCCGTGGCCGGCCAGCGCCCGCAGAATCCGGTGGGTCGCCCTGGGGTCCGCACCGACCCGCGCCGCGATGTCCTCGGCGGACAGCGGCCCGTCGGCGAGGACGTCCGCGATGCCGAGCTTCGCCACGACGGAAAGGGCCTGGGTGATCACAGCGCCCTGAATGAGATTCAGCAGCGCATACGAGTCGGACTGATCGTGAGCCTCGGGCTGTACGGACATGTCTTTCCTTTCGGAGCACCCTTTTCGCGGATTCCAGACGATAGGTCCGCGCTTCCGGGGCCCGCAACTGTGGAATTACCGGAATTTTGCCATGCCTGTTCAACCGGTGAAGTTGAGCAGTTGAACAGGGATTTTCGACTCGTATTCCACCGGAATTCCGGCCCGCCTTGTCACGTTGTTCCGGCCACGGCGTGATCAGCGTCGCCGCGGGCGGGCGCGTCCTGGTCGAGCGCGGCTGGGGCCGCCCGCCGATCACGCATCCGCCGGTATCCCAAGGAGGCCCCCGTTGCGGCACGACCCCTCGACCCCAGTGGATTTCTGGTTCGACCCGACCTGCCCGTGGGCCTGGCTGACCTCGCGCTGGATCCTGGAGGTCGCGGACCGGCGCCCGCTGGCGGTGCGCTGGCACCTGATGAGCCTGACCGTGCTCAACGAGGGCCGCGCCGACCTGCCCGAACGCTGGCACCGCGACCTCGCCGTACGGCTGGAGCCGGTACGCGTCTGCGCCGCCGCCGAGCAGGAGTACGGGAACGAGGTGCTGGGCCGGCTCTACACCGAACTCGGCACCCGCTTCCACCTGGAGAAGGCGCCCAAGGAACGCAGGACCTACGCCGCGGCGCTGACCGCCGCGGGGCTCGACCCGGGCCTGGCCGAGGCCGCCGGGTCCACCGCGTTCGACGCGGCGGTGCGCGCCTCGCACGACGACGGCGTCGGCCGCGTCGGAACCGACGTGGGCACCCCGGTCGTCGCGGTGGGGGACGTGGCGTTCTTCGGCCCCGTGGTGACGCCGGCCCCGCACGGCGAGGCGGCCGTCCGACTCTGGGACGGGGTGCTCGCCGTGGCGGGGACCGACGGATTCTTCGAACTCAAGCGGACCCGGACCCGGGATCCGATCTTCGACTGAGCCCGCGGGTCAGCGCGCCGCCGCCACGGGTGCGGTCCAGTTGTCGCTCAGCCAGCTCCGCAGCGACACGAGGTTCGGCCTGGTGCGGCGGAGTTCGGCGAGGTCGGCCCGGTAGCCGTCGCGCTCGAACCAGTCGAACATGTTGGCCAGGTCCGGGCGGGCCGCGCGCAGCGGCTCGATGGGCAACTGCTGGAAGCGGACCGGGACTCCGCCGGCGGCTTCGAACGCCGCCGCCATCTGCGGGCCGGTCAGGCAGTCACCGGCGATCTCCACGACGCCGCCCAGCCAGGCCCCGGGGTTCTCGAACGCGTCCGCGGCGAAGACACCGATGTCGCCGGTCGCGATGAGCTGCACCGGTGTCCCGGGGTCGAGCCACATGGCCAGGACGAGCTCCCCGTCCACCGGCCGGGGGGCGATGTCGAGCAGGATGTCGTGGAACATGACGGGCCGCAGCACGGTGGTGGGCAGTTCGAGGGTGCGCAGGTACCGCTCGACGCGGTTCTTGCTCTCGAAGTGCGGCACGCGCGTGTCGCGGTCCGCGCCGCCGACGGAGCTGTACACGAAGTGCCGTACCCCGGCCCGGACGGCGGCGTCGGCGACGGCCCGGCCCTGCCGCTCCTCCGCCTCCACTCCGCCGGGGCCGCGGAAGGTCTGCACGCTGAACACGCCGTGGACGCCGTGCATCGCGGCGTCCAGCGAGGCCTCGTCGTCCAGGTCGCCGCGTACGAGGACCGCGCCCGCCTCCTGCAGCTCCAGGGCCGCCTCCTTGCCCGGGTCGCGCACCAGGGCGTGCACGGTGTGGCCGCGGCGCAGCAGTTCGCGGGCGGCTGCCCCGCCTTGGCGGCCGGTGCCGCCCAGCACCAGGATCGTTCCTTCAATCGCCACTGTGTCTCTCCATGTCCTGTACCCGCCGGAACCTGGCCCGGCCTTGACGGTCAGTTGTGACGGCCCGTGCGGCCGTGGCCCGCTCGGGGATCAGGCGGCGGGCGCCGCGCCGTGCCGCAGCAGCGAGTTGACGAGGTCGACGAGCTCGCGGGCGGTGGTGATCTCCAGGGCCTCGTCGTCGCAGAGCGCGACGCCGTAGTCCCGCTCGATGCGGCCGTGGGCCTCCAGCAGGGCGACGGAGTCGTAGCCCAGTTCCTCGAAGGAGAGGTCGGCCGCCCTCTCGAGCGGCTGCGTCGCCTCGCCCGCGCACTCCCGCAGGATGTCCTGGAGGTCGCCGATGGTGATCTGTTGCAAGGACCTGCCTCTTTTCTGGGTCGGACCGACCCGCGCTACCACGGGACGGGGCCCTCGTCCGCCAGGCATTGGCCCGACGGGCCGCTGTCGTCCAGGAGGGCGAGCCGGACCACGATGCCGGCGCCCTCGGCCGGTGTGCGGGGGCCGCGGTGGTGGTTGATGTCCGTGGCCACCACCCCGGGGAGGGCGGCGTTGACCTTGATCGGGGTGGTGCGCAGCTCTTTCGCGTACGCGAGGGTGAGGGCGTTCAGGGCGGTCTTGGAGGTCTGATAGGCGATCATGTTGACGCCGGCCAGCGGGGACTGCGGGTCGCTGTGCAGCGCGAGCGAGCCCACGTGGCTGGACAGGTTGACGATGCGGCCGGCCGGGGCGCGGCGCAGCAGCGGCAGCATGGCGCAGGTCACGGTGACCACGCCGAGGACGTTGGTCTCGTAGACCTCGCGCAGGTCGGCGGCGGTCGCCTCGCTGGGGGCGCCGGTGAACGAGCCCGCGACTCCGGCGTTGTTCACCAGGATGTCCAGTCGCCCGTAGCGCTGTTCGACGGTGCGGGCGGCCTCGGCCACCGAGTCCTCGTCGCGCACGTCCAGCCGCACCGGTGTCGCGGCGATGCCGTCGGCCGCCAGCGCGTCGGCGGCCTGCTTGCCGAGCACCTCGTCGCGCGCACCGAGCACGACGACGATCCCCCGCTCACCGAGCTGTCGCGCCGCGGCGAGTCCGATGCCCTTGTTGGCACCCGTGATGAGCGCGATCTTCTCGACCGTCACATCCATTTCCTTTCCTGGTGGAGGCGTCCCGGTGGAGGCGTCCTTGTGGAGCGTCCTGATGTGATTTTCGAGCCTCTCGTACGCGTGAATTCGCGCTCAAGTTTTCACCACCGCGTTCAAGCACAGTGCATCCGCGGTTGAACGCTCCACCAGCGCTCGAGAATTCGTATTCATTGCGCCGTGACATTGTGCTGAGTAGCTTCACGATGGCCAACTATTGCCGCAGCGCAGAGGGCCTGGATAAATGAAAAGAACTGACGTCATGGTGGTCGGCGCGGGGCCGGTCGGGCTGATGCTGGCCGGTGAACTGCGCCTCGGTGGGGCGGACGTGGTCGTCTGCGAGCGGACGCCGCGGCCCAGCGGGGAGTCCCGCGCCCTGGGCTTCAACCGGCGCGCCGCGGAGTCGCTGGGACAGCGCGGACTACTGCCCCGCCTGGGCGAGATCCGGTGGGGCCCGATGGGGCACTTCGGCGGGGTCCGCTTCGACCTCGGGATGCTCGACGAGGACCACAGCGGCGTGCTGGGGCTCTCCCAGGCCAGGACCGAGGAGGCGCTGGCCGGCTGGCTCGCCGATCTCGGTGTCCCGGTGCTGCGCGGTCACGAGGTCACCGCACTGCACGAGACCCCCGAGGGTGTGGTCGTCTCGCTCACCGACGCCGACGGCGGTACGCGCACGAGGGAGGCCGCGTACGTGGCCGGCTGTGACGGCGCCGGCAGCACGGTGCGCGCGCTGGCCGGTGTTCCGGTCTCCGGCTGGGAGCCCACCCGCGGCATGTACACCGCCGAGATCACCGGTGTCGCCCTGCGTCCGCGGCCGATCGGCGAACGCCTACCGGGCGGCCGCATGGTGGTGTGCACCCCGGTGGGCAAGGGCCGCTACCGGGTCGTCGTGCACGATCCGTCACTGCCCGCGCGTCCGGACCCGGCGACCCTGACCTTCGCCGATGTCGCCGCGGCGTGGCAGCGGCTCACGGGTGAGTCGATCGACGACGCGCAGCCCCAGTGGTGGTGGGCCTGCGGCAACTCCGCCGCGCTCGCCGACGAGTACCGCCGCGGCCGGGTGCTCCTGGTGGGCGACGCCGCCCACGAGATCCCGCCGCTGGCGGCCTGGGGTCTGAGCGCCGGACTGCAGGACGCGGTGAACCTCGGCTGGAAGCTGGCCGCCACGGTCACCGGCCGCGCCCCCGAGGGCCTGCTCGACACCTATCACGCCGAACGCCACCCGGTGGGGCGGGAGTTGATCCGCAACGCGCGCGCGGCGTCGAAGGTCTACCTCGGCGACGACGCGATGGACCCGGTCCGCGAGGTGATGGGCGAGCTGCTGGCCCACAAGGACGCCGCCGAGCAGGTGGCCGGGATCGTGAGCGGTCTCGGCATCCGGTACGAGGTGGGCAAGGGCGACCACCCGCTGCTGGGCCTGCGCATGCCCCCCGAGCGCGAACTCACCCTCGCCGACGGCACCCGCACGAGCGTCGCCGGCCTCCTGCACACCGGACACGGACTGCTCATCACCACCGGCCCAACCCCCTCTCTCCCCCACCGGCTCCCCGCCCACCTCGACCACATCACCGCCACCTGGACCACACCCACCGAACCCGCACTCGACGCCGTCCTCATCCGCCCCGACGGCTACATCGCCTGGACCTCCCCCGGCACCACCGACGACCTCACCCACGCAATCAACCGCTGGTTCGGCACCGCACAACGGCCCCCGTCCGGCGGGCCGGTCGCCGTCTGCGGCCTCGACCGATGAGGAGTACACACATGAGCAGGGATGTCATCGTCGTCGGCGCGGGCCCGGTCGGGCTGATGACGGCGGGCGAACTCGCGCTGGGCGGGGCGGACGTCGTCGTGTACGAACGGCTGCCGTCGCCCCCGCGGGAGTCACGCGGCGCGAGCTTCACCAAGCGCACCGCCGAGTGTTTCGCGATGCGGGGACTGCTCGGCCGGCTCGGGGCGACCGAACCCGCCGACAGCCACTTCGGCGGCGTACCGATCGATCTGCGGATGCTGGCGGAGGACCACTACGGGCACCGGGGCGTCTCCCAGTTCCGCACGGAGCGGATGCTGGAGGAGTGGGTGGCCGGGCTCGGCGTGCCGGTGCTGCGCGGTTACGAGGTGACCGGCTTCGAGGAGACCTCCGACGGCGTCGCGGTCGCCGCGACGGGCCCGGACGGTCCGCTCACCGAGCACGCCGGCTACCTGGTGGGCTGTGACGGGGGCCGCAGCACGGTCCGCAAGCTGGCCGGGATCGGCTTTCCCGGCTCCGAGGGACGGCGCGGCTTCTTGACCGCCGACGTCACCGGGATCGACACCCGTAAGCGGCGCATCGGCGAGAACCTGCCGGGCGGCAGCATGGTCATGGCGATGGACCTGGAGAACGGCGTGACCAGGGTCGTCGTCCACGAGGCCGGGACGCCGCCACGTGACCGGGCAACACTCACCTACGACGACCTCGCCGACGCCTGGCAACGGCTCACCGGTGAGTCCATCCACCACGGACAGTGCCGCTGGATCAGCTGCTTCACCGATGCCTCACGCGCCGCGGCCGCCTACCGCCGCGGCCGCGTGTTCCTGGCCGGTGACGCCGCGCACGTGCAGCCTCCCGCCATGGCGCAGGGGTTGAGCGTGGGCGTGCAGGACGCGGTGAACCTCGGCTGGAAGCTGGCCGCCACGGTCACCGGCCGCGCCCCCGAGGGCCTGCTCGACACCTACCACGCCGAACGCCACCCGGTCGGGCAGCAGTTGGCCCGCAACGCCCGGGCCGCCATCGAACTGCGGCTCACCGGCGAGGACATGGACCCGGTCCGCGAGGTGATGGGCGAACTGCTGGCCCACAAGGACGCCGCGGGATACCTGGCCGGCATGCTGAGCAACCTCGGCATCCGGTACGAGGTGAGCAAGGGCGACCACCCGCTGCTGGGCCTGCGCATGCCACCCGAGCAGGAACTCACCCTCGCCGACGGCACCCGCACGAGCGTCGCCGGCCTCCTGCACACCGGACACGGACTGCTCATCACCACCGGCGCCACCCCCCGGCTCCCGCATCAACTCCCCGCCCACCTCGACCACATCACCGCCACCTGGACCACACCCACCGAACCCGCACTCGACGCCGTCCTCATCCGCCCCGACGGCTACGTCGCCTGGACCTCCCCCGGCACCACCGACGACCTCACCCACGCGATCGACCGCTGGTTCGGCACCGCACAACGGCCCTAGGGTCTGTCTTCGAACTCCCCTCTGCCCGGCGACGTTCGGCACGCACTCTCGCCGCACCGAACGCCGCCGGGCCGCCCTCCGGGCGACGAGGAGAGGTTGAAGGCAGACCCTAGGCGCTCTCGACCGGGGGTCCGGGACCCCCGGCCAGACTGCCCCTACCTGTCGCGGCGCCGCGCGTCGGCGCCGTGCGGCCTTTTCGACCCCAACCATGAAGGAACTGGTGGAATGGCTGGCACCGAGCGGGATCAGGCGAGTGAAAAGCCGCATGTGGTCATCGTCGGAGGTGGTGTCGCGGGACTGTCCGCGGCGTTCCATCTGCGCAACGAGCCGGTGCGGGTGACGGTCCTGGAGGGATCGTCCAGGACCGGCGGCAAGCTGTCCGTCTCCGAGGTGGCGGGCGTGCCCGTCGACGAGGGCGCCGAGTCGCTCTACGCCAACCGCCGCAAGACGACGGGGCTGATCAAGGACGCCGGGCTCGGCGACCGGATCATGTCGGCGGGGGTGACGGCGTCGGCGATCTGGACGCGCGGCGAGATCCGTCGCCAGCCCGACCGGCAGTTCATGGGCGTGCCCTGTGACATGGACGACCTGGGCCGGTCCGGGGTGCTGTCCGCGGCGGGTCTGGACCGGGCCCGCCAGGATCTCGTCCTGCCGTCGTCCGACCGCGCCGGGGACGTCTCGGTCGCACAGTACGTCGGCGGCCGGTTCGGCCAGGAGGTCGTGGACCGCCTCGTCGACCCCTTCCTCGCCGGTGTGTTCTCCGGCCGTGCCGAAGACCTGTCGTTCGAGGCGACACTGACCCCGCTGGCCAGGTCGTCGGCCCGGCACGTGTCGCTCGCCGACGCGGCGGGCGCGCTGGTGCCGCACCTCCCCGAGGGCGCGGCGCCGCCGTCGGTGAGCGTGGCGACGCTGGCGGGCGGGTTCGGCTCGCTGCCCCCCGTCCTCGTCCGGGAGGTGCTGGCCGCGGCGCCGGACGCCACCGTGCGCACCGACGCCCCCGTCAGCGGGCTCGCCCGCGGCGCGAACGGCTGGCGGGTGACCGTGGGTTCGGGCGCCGCCGCCGAGGAGATCGACGCGGACGCCGTCGTCGTGGCCGTCCCCGCGGGCCCCGCGGCCCGGTTGCTCGACGGCGTCGCCGGTACCGGCTCCGCGGTCTCCGCGCTCACCGACGTCCCGTACTCCAGTGTGGCGATGGTGACCCTCGCCTATCCGCGTACGGCCTTCCCCGGCGGTCTCTCCGGTCGCGGCTACGCCGCCTACCGGGTGCCGGCGGTGGAGGGGAAGGCGGTCAAGGAGGTCACGTTCACCACCGTGAAGTGGCCGCACCTGGCCGGCGAGGTGGACATCGTCCGCTGCTCGCTCGGGCGGCTGGGCGAGGAGCACCTGCTGCAGCGCGACGACGCCGACCTGGTGGCCCTGGCCACCGCGGAACTGGCCGACGCGACCGGCGTGAGCGGCCCTCCCGTGGCGACCCGGGTGAGCCGCTGGGCCGACGCCCTGCCGCAGTACACCGTGGGGCACCTGGCGCGGGTCGAAACGATCCGCGGGGCGGTGGCGGAGCAGCCGGGCCTCGCCGTGTGCGGAGCGCTGTACGAGGGTGTCGGCGTGGGCGTCTGCATGGCCACCGCGCGCAAGGCCGCCGACCAGGTGCTCGGCTGGCTGGCGTCGCAGTCCGGGGCGCGGACGGTCCCGGCCGGGGTCTGAGAGCCTCGGAACGACAACGAGAAGTGGCCGTGCCCGGTGGGGCACGGCCACTTCTCGTCGGTCCGGGTTCGTGCGGAGAGCGGCTGTCAGCGGTCCAGCAGCGCGGTGAAGACGTCCGCCAGGGCCCGTTCCGCGTCCTCGGTGGTGCCGGTGCTGCGCCAGGCGACGTGCTGGTCGGGACGGATCAGCAGCGCGCCGGCGTCGGTGATCTCCCGGACGGCCTGCCAGCCGCCGTCCTCGTCGGCGTACTCGCCGCCCGCACCGATGACGGCGACCGTCAGGGGAACGGAGAACTTCTCCGCGACCCGTGCCGCCGCCTCGCTCCAGGCCGCGCCCCGCGGGCCGGTGATGAGCGTGAAGCCGGTCCTGCCGGTGAGGTCCTGGGTCGACAGGCGCTCCTCGCCCCGCGTGATCCAGGCGTGCGGCAGCCGGTGTCCGGGGCGGGTCGTGGGCCGGTGCACGTTGCGCATGGGGACGCGGGCCGGCCGTTCGGTGCCGTCCGCGACGACGGCTCCCGCCTCGTAGGCGAAGCCGACCTCCATGTCGAGGGCCTGGCAGCCGCCGCGGTGGGTGTGGAACATCTCCAGGGCGCGGGCCCGCACGGTGTCACCGAGCGGGGACGGGTCGAAGTACGCCTTCATGCGCTGTCCGCGGCGGCCGGCGGGGATGTTGTGGCCGATTCCGATGGCGTCCATGAGCGCCTGGTGGTGGCCCGCGGCCGAGGTCGCCCAGTCGACGTTCTCCCGTCCCACCGGCCGGCGTTCGGCCTCGTAGGTGTCGATCAGGCTGTCGGGGGCGAGGCCGCCGAGCACCGCGCCGAGCTTCCAGGCGAGGTTGTGGGCGTCCTGGATACCGGTGTTGAGGCCGAGGCCGACGGCCGGGGGCTGGCGGTGCGCGGCGTCGCCGGCGATCAGCACCCGTCCGACCCGGTAGCGGTCGGCGAGATGGGCGTGCACGATCCAGTCCGTGACCTTGTGCACGGTCACGTCCAGGTCGGGCAGGTCGAGCAGTTCGCGGATACGGGGGACGACGCTCTCCGCGTCCCAGCGTCCGGGCGGGCCGGGGGCGAAGTGCAGGCCCCACTGCTCGCAGTCCTTGCCCCAGCTCGGGCCCATCTCGATCAGGTTGCTGGAGAGGTCGGGGTCGAGCGGGCTGAGGAAGTGCGTGATGAGCGTGCCCTCCTCCCACCACTGCGACAGGTCGGCCGAGAAGTACGCGGTGGTGGTGTTGACCAGCCCGGGCGGCCCCTCCAGCTGGATTCCGACCGCGGGGCCGACCATGCGGCCGCCGTCGGCACCGATGAGGTACTGCGTCTTCACGGTGGTGAGTTCGCCGGTGTCGCGGTTGCGTATCTCGGCGAGGACGTGGTCGCCCTCGTCGGTGAACCCGGTGAGTTCGTGGTGGAAGAGGATCCGCCCGGGGCTGCGCTCCTGCGCGTGCCGGCGCAGGATCGGCTCCAGCCACATCTGCGGCAGCTTGGCGGGCAGGATCGGTGAGACGGCCTGGTAGCTCTCGCGCAGCTCCCCGCCGCCGAAGGCGTCCATCTCGTGGATCAGCCGCCGGTCCATGGGTCCGTCGCCCGCGAGCGTGGTCTGCCAGCGCACCTTGCCGAACAGCTCCAGCGGCGCCGCCTCCGCGAAGATGTCGTCGGCGATGCCGTGTTGGCGGAAGATCTCCATCGACCGCTGGTTGAGATAGTGCGCCTTCGGAATCCTCGACGTGTCCGGGTGTCGCTCCACCAGCAGGTGGTCGACGCCCTGGTCGGCCAGGAAGACGGAGGCGGACAGACCGCATCCGCCGCCGCCCACGATCAGGACCGGAACCTCCATGGCTCCCATATTCGCCCCTCCAGAATTGACAGATGCCGTGCCGGTCGCAGCCTGTCAAAGCGCTCTTGCGCACCGGTCGAGGACGACTGGACCTTGCCGTGGCGGCTCGCCTCGGGCGAGCCAGGATCCGTCGCGCATCAGGGTGCGCCCCGCCAGCTCGTTCGACTCGCGCCAGGCCTGGGTGCGGCGCGGCAGGATCCTGAAGTACTGGTAGGGCGCGTCGGTTTCGAGCCGCGGGTCGAAGCCCGTTCTGGCGGCGAACTCCTCGGCGGTCTTCTCGCCGAGCTCGGTCACGTCCACGGGCTGGGCGTCGCCGTCGATGATCACGACGTCGCGGGTGGGGCCGACCCCGAGGCGCACGCGGCTGTCGGCGAGCAGATTGCGTCCGGTGACGGAGGTCCGCGGTGTCGAGACGACGACGGCGGTCCCGTCCCAGAGGTAGGAGAGCGGAACCAGGTGGACGCCGCCCTGGGCGCCGGACGTGGCGACCCACAGATCGACGTCGTTCTCCAGCCTCGCGCGCGTGTCGCGCAGCCGCTCGTCCAGCCCGCGCGGCGGCATCTTCGTCATGCTTCCTCCAGCACTGTCACACGGTCCCCGTCCGGGGCGTCTCGGGTCGTTCGGTGGTCTGCGCCCGCCGCCGCCGTCACGGCGGTCATGGCCTGGACGGCCTCGCGCACGCTGAACATGTCGTGGTCGCGGTGGGCCACGAAGCGCACCCGGCCGTCCGGCAGGGGCAGGACCCGTACGCCGTGGTCGGCGAGGCGGGCGGCACACTCGGCCGGGTCCAGGGCGTGAACGCGCGCCATGACCATGTTGGTCGGCCGCGGCGGACGCAGCACCCGTACGCCGGGCACGGTCGCGAGGCCGGCGGCGAGGGCCGCGGCGGTCCGGTGGTCGGCCGCCAGGTCGGGCAGGCGGTCCAGGGCGATCAGCGCGGGCGCCGCGATGATCCCCGCCTGGTGCATGGAGCCGCCCAGCCAGGTGCGCAACTCGCGTGCCCAGGAGACGAAGCGGCGGGTTCCGCACAGCATGCCGCCGATCGGCGCGCCGAGCCCCTTGGACAGGGAGAACGCCACGCTGTCGGCGGGCGCAGCGAGTTCGGCGCAGGTCGTCCCCTGGGCCACGGCCGCGTTCGCCAGGCGTGCGCCGTCGAGGTGCAGGTGGGCGCCGTGGTGGTGGGCGAGGGCGGCGACGGAGCGCGTCGCGTCGGCGTCCAGGGCGGTGCCGCCGCGCATCATGCAGGTGTTCTCCAGGCAGACGACGGCCGGCCCGTGCCCCGGCTCGCGGAGCAGCGCGTCGAGGGCCTCGAGGTCGGGCAGTCCGTCCTCGCGCTGCTCCACGGGCACCAGGTCGGCCGCGCCGAAGCGGCGCAGCCCGTCCGCTTCGAGGAACGCCATGTGGGTGTCCGCGCCGACGAGCACCCGCGGCGGCGGTGAGCCCGGCGGGCCGGCCGCGGCGAGCGGGGCGAGCAGGTTGGCCATCGTGGTCGTGGGGGTCAGCAGCGCGGCCTCGGTGCCGAGCAGCCGGGCCACCCGCTCCTCCAGCCGGCGGACCGTGGGGTCGTCCTCGTAGACGTCGTCGCCGACGTGGGCCCGGGCCATGGCCGCGCGCATCCGCGTGTCGGGCACGGTACGGGTGTCGCTGCGGAAGTCGAGCCGGGCGCCGGGGCGCGGCCTCACCCCAGCACCTCGGCGCTGCGGGCGAGGCGCAGTCCGCGGTCGAGTTCGGCGAGCAGCCGCAGGAACGGCTCCCGTCCGAGGTGCGGTCCGGCGCTGCCGAGCAGTCGGAGGTCGTAGCCGTCCGGGTGCTGCCACCAGGCGTCGCAGGCTCCGAACTCGGCGCTGACGTAGCCGAGATGGACCGGCCGGCCGTCGAGGTCGCGCACCTCGCCGGTGGCCGGGTGCTTGTCACGGGCGGGCGGGAAGGCGAGGCGGCCGCCGCCGGTGCGCTGGGCCGTCAGGCGCAGTTCGCCGCCGGTGGGCGAGGTGTAGACGACGTCCAGTTCACGGACGGCGACGCCGTCGCCGAACGTCGCGGCGCTCTCGGCGCGGAAGGCTCCGGCGGTGACCGGCACACCGGTTCCGGTCAGGAAGCCGGCGACCTCGTCCGAGGGGATCCAGTCGCCCTCGTGCTCGCGTCCGCGCCGCTGGAAGGCGAAGACACCGGTGGGTACCGCGACCGGGCCGGCCGGGTAGCGGGCCCAGTAGCTCAGTTCGCTGAACGGGGTGGCGAGCACGCGGGGCGGCGCCGTGGGCACGGCGGGCCGCAGCGCGGCGAACAGGCCGACGATCTCCTCGTCGGTGAACTCGCCCTGGAGTACCGATAGTTCGACCGTCGTACGTGCCATGCGGGCACTGGCCGCCCGGTGCCCCAGGTAGTCGGTGCCCAGCCAGACCACCCCGTCCTCGCCGATCGGGAAGGGCCGGGTGTCGCTGCCCCACAGGCAGGGGTGGTCCGCGGCGGGGAAGGCCCAGTCGTACAGGAACTGCTTGAGGCGCAGCCTTCGTGCTCCGCCACTGATCTCGGTGCGGCAGCAGGCGGGGTTGGCGTCGCTCCACGGGGTGCGGCCCCGGACCTCGACCCGGCCGGGGGGCGCTTCCCTGCGCAGGGTCGCGGCGCTGGTGTCGCATCCCGCGGGCAGCCGGGTGGGCCGCCACACCACGAAGTTGCACGCGTCCTGCGCGCGCGCCTCGTCGACCGTGGGGGGAACCGGGTCAAGCCGGTCCGCGCCGTCCAGGGTCTGCCAGCGCCACCTGGGGACGGAAGAAGTGCTCACCATGGCTCCTCGGATCGGTTCTCAGGTCCGCCAGATGGTTCAGCCAGGCGGAGGCGGAAGCAAGGAACATCCATTCGCCGACGCCGAGTTCGGCACGGAGTTCCGGTGGCGGCGCCGGTACGCCGAAGGGGGCACCGAGCCCGTCGGCGAGTGCGGCCAGCTGCTTGACGTAGTCGGGGTCGGTGGGCGTGGGGAACCCCTGTTTGCGGCGGTCCCGCACCGATGCGGGCAGCAGGTCGCCGAGCGCGCTCTTCAGCAGGGCCTTGTGGCTGCCGCCCGCGCCGGTGTCCTTGAGGTGCTCGGGGCAGCGGAAGGCCAGTTCCGCGAGGGCGACGTCCTGGAAGACGGGCCGGTCCTCCAGGGTGAAGGTCGACGAGGTGGCGTCCACCATGTCGTTGACGTAGACCAGGAACCGGCGCAGGAGGTGGTGTCTGCCGCGTTTGAGCGGCGAGGCCGTCTTCAGGTTCCGGTACTCCTCCATGGTGCGTTCCCACACCTGGTCGGTCACGGCCGTCATGTCGACGTCGAGCTGTCCGGCCAGCCACGTGGTGAGCCGGGCCCACACCGGGCGTTCGTCGGCGTGCAGCTGGTGGGTCAGGTAGTGGCGGCCGTGGATGTACGTGGGTGCGTAGGGGTCGACGACGGGGAAGTACCGGCCGGCCTGATAGCCCCACAGCTCGTCGGCGCCGTGCCCCGAGTAGACGACCACGTTCCCGTCGGCGGCGATGGTCCGGTACAGGTGGTGCATGGCGAGTTCCGCGCCGTGCAGCAGCGGCCGCATGAGCCGGGTGGGCAGGACCGGCACCAGGTCGGCGGCGGTGTGGCTGTCCAGGTGGCAGACGGTCAGCGGGGTGCCCAGGCGCTCGGCGACCTCGGTCGCGTGCGCCACGTCCTCGCCCGAGCCGCCGATGCCGTCCTGGTAGCGCAGTACGTATCCGTCGAGCGGCACGCCGCGGGCGGTGAGGGCCGCCACGACGGCCGTGCTGTCGACGCCGCCGCTGAGGACGGCGGCCCGGGGGACGTCGGAGACGGCACGCTCGGCGACCGCGTGGTCGAAGGCGGCTCTGATCTCCTCCGGTCCGACCGGGTCGTCGACCGATCCGGGTTTCCAGTAGCGGTGGGTGCTCGTGTGCCCCGCGTCGACGACGAGGTACTCGGCGGGTTGCAGGGACCGGACGCCGCGCAGCCAGGTGCGGTCGTCGGCCGCGTCCATCCGGATCCAGGAGCGCAGCACGAACTCCGCCGGGTCCACCTCGGGGGTGACGAGGCCGGTGCGCAGCAGCACGCCCGCTTCCGAGGCGAACAGGAGCCCGCCGTCGGTGAAGGCGTAGACGAGCGGTTTGACGCCGAAGTGGTCGCGGGCGAGCACGACCCGGCCGGTGGCGGTGTCGTGCCAGGCGAGGGCGAACATGCCGGACAGCGGCCGCAGCGCGGTCGCGGGGTCGGGCGCGCGGCAGACTTCCTGGAGGACGAACTCGGTGTCGCAGGTGGTGCGGCGCGGCCACAGCGGCGGCGCGGGCGAACGCGAGCCGTAGACCTCGCCGTTGTGCACGAGGGTGACGCGGCCCGAAGGGTCGCTCATCGGCTGGTCTCCGGCGTCGGTGCGGTCGCGCACGGCCAGCCGGGTCGCGCAGAGCATGACGGTGCCGCAGTCCGAGACGTAGGGGGCGCACGCGCCCTCGCCGCGGTGGGCCATGGCGGCGGTCATCGTGCGGCCCAGCGCCGCCAGCCGGCCGGGGTCGCGCCGCCCGTCGAGGCTGATGAAGCCCGCTATCCCGCACACGCGGCACGCTCCGGTTCCCGCCAGATCCGCCACAGCTGGGCCAGCGCGTCGGCGAAGACGTGCTCGATGCCGTGGTGGCCGCCGTCGTGTTCCTGGTAGCTGTGCGGGATGTCGTGCGCGTCGAGGGTGGCGTGCAGGGCCCGTACTCCCCAGTGCATGCCGTATTCGTCGCGGCGGCCGACGCCCAGGTGCAGGAGGCCCAGTTCGCGCAGCCGGCCGGCGTGGGCGGGGGCCGTGCGTACGGGGTCATGGGTGAGCCAGCGTTGCCAGACGTCGTCCCGGAACCGGCCGGTGAGCGGGTCGCAGGGCAGCGCGTCGGCGGGCGTGATGTGCGGGGTGTCGGCGTAGCACATGCCCATCGCGATGATGCTCATCGCGACCATGAACGGGGCGTCGTGCGGGCCGCTGTCCCGGCGTGCGAGCAGGGCGTCGACGCCGCCCGCGGCCCGGACGGTGTCGAGGGTGGCGGGCAGCAGGGGCAGGTAGCAGTGCTCGAAGCCCGCGTCGGGCGAGCAGGCGATGACCGCCGCGAACAGCGGTGAGGTCATTCCGGCGACGAGCGCTCCGTAACCGCCGCTGGATTTCCCGCCGATGGCCCGCCAGGCGGCCTCGGGCCGGGTCGCGAACCGCCGGTCCACTTCCCCGACGATCTCGGCCAGGTAGCCGGCGTAGTCGCCGGAGGCGGCGGAGTCCACGTACTGCGAGCCGCCGTAGGCGGTGGTGCAGTCGGGCACGACGAGCAGCGCGGGCGGTATGCGGCCGTCCGTCATCGCCCGGCGCAGCCGGTCGGCCACCGATCCGCCGAAGGCGAGCGAGCGGTTGCCGAGGCTGGGGTGGGCGCCGAATCCGGGCAGCCAGTAGACGACGGGGAAGCGGCGCACGCCGTCGTAGCCCGGCGGCAGATGGACCTCGATCTGGCGGCGGTGCGGATCGCCGAGGGGGTTGTCGCGCAGGCGGGCGCTGACGTGGTGGAGCACGACCGGTTCGCTCACGGGGTGTCCGCCTCCCGCAGGGTGCGCTCGACGTGGCGCGTGTAGAAGGACGGGTGGTGGAAGACCGCGGAGAGCAGCAGGCCGTTGCTGGCCCACAGGGCGAAGGAGCTGCCGAACAGCAGGTCGCCGTCGAGCAGTGCCTGAAGCGTGCTCGCCGCCGTCTCGGTCCAGCTCTCCCCGCCGGTGAGGTGCCGGCGTGCCGGTCCGGGGCCGAGCCGGGTGACGCGGTCGGTCACCGGGTCGAGCAGGAAGGACGTCTCGCCCTCGCCGTCCTCGTACAGGGAGATGACGTGGCGTCCGGCGCCGTCGTCCAGCGCCCGGTACCAGTAGTCGGTGGCGACCACCCGGTCCAGCAGGTCGCGCAGCAGCTCCTCGCCCGCGCGGGTCTGGCTGCCCCACCGGTCGACGGTGGGGTCGAAGGGCGGCACCGGCGTGTCCGGGTCGAGGGTCACCTCCGCGTAGACCTCGTCGAAGTCGTAGGCGGCGGGCGCGACGGGGCCGTCGGCCGGCGCGGCCTTGCCGTCCGCGATCTCGATGACCTGGCCGGGCCCCCACACCAGGCCGTCCCGGCCCAGTTCGCCGAGGCGCCGCAGGGCTTGTGTCGGGGTGAGGGGGAACATGGTCCGGTTGCACCAGGAGTAGTCGGGTGCGCCGTCGCCGCTCACCCGCCAGCCGAACGAGGAGGGGATCGTCAATGCCGCGGGGATCGCCCGGACGTACCGGTCGAAGGTGGCGAGCGCGCGGCCGCGGACCGCGTCCGGGTCGGTCACGGGGCGGCGTTCGGTGAGCACGCCGGGCGGCGAGACGCTGTGCGCCGGGATCAGCACGGCGTCGGGCCGGGGCGCGTCGTCGCGGCCGAACGCGGCCACGGTCTCCTCGTGCAGGAGCGCGTCCCCGCACAGCATGACGGCGGCGTCCGCCGTCTCCACGAGGACGCTCATCTCGGGGAAGGGGACGGCCGAGGGATAGGTCCGCAGCCGTGCCCCGCCCAGCGTGACGGTGTCGCCGGGCGTGACCGGGTGCAGGCGCTCGAAGCCCAGGCGCCGCAGTGTCCAGGCGATGGCCTGGTGGCCCAGGCCGGAGGCGGTCAGCCGCGGCGGCACGGGCCCCGCCGGGTAGATGCAGGTGACGCCGGCGCTCCGGCGCGGGCTGTCGTCGAAGTCGACGTCCGCGCCGTCCACCAGGCGCGCCAGCGAGGGGAAGTGGTGGTGGTCGAAGTGGTGGTGGCTCAGGACGACGTAGTCCACGCCCTCGTCGAGCACGGTGCGGACCAGGTCGTCGGGGAGCGGCGGGTGGTGCTCCCAGAAGCGGTCGAGGCGCTGGGTGAGCCACGGGTCGAACAGGATGCGTTCGGTGCCCGTCTCGACGAGGACGGCGGCGTGTCCGAGGGACGTCAGGCGCATCACACGCTCGTCTCGTACACGCAGCGGAAGCCGATCTCGTTGTGCCGGTCGGTGATGAGGTCCTTGCCCCGGTAGAACGTGGTGAGGCAGGTCGGCGGCGAGGTCCAGGTGCCGCCGCGCAGCACGTGGAAGGCGTCCTTGCGGTTCATGAAGTCCAGTGGCCGGCGTCCCTTGAAGAAGGGGTCCATGTCCTCGCCGGTGTAGAAGTTGGTCCGCGTCAACTCCCATACGTTGCCGGACATCTGGAGTGCTCCGTAGGGGCTGGCGCCGTGCGGGAGGGCGTCCGCGGGCAGCACCGGGTGGGCCGGGTTCTCCCCTTGGGAGACCGTCACCAGCAGCGCTTCCAGGGAGTCCAGGTCGCTCACGGACTCCCCGAAGGACCGCTCGACGTAGTTGACCCGCTCGGGGTCCCATTCCTCGCCCCACGGGTAACGGCGTCCGTCCACTCCGCGGGCGGCCTTCTCCCACTGGACCTCGCTGGGCAGCGCGCCCCCGGCCCAGTTGGCGAAGGCGTAGGCGTCGTACCAGTCGAGTCCGACGACGGGGAGGCCGGGTGCGTTGAAGCGCGCGTCGTGCCAGTGGGAGGGGCGGTGCGAGCGCTCCTCGGGCTGGTCGATGTGGTCGAACTCGCCGCCGTCGCCGACCTCGTCGAGGAATTCGCGGTAGCGCGCGTTGGTCACGGTGGTCCGGTCGATCAGGAACCCGGGGACGTCCAGGGCGCGCAGCGTGCTGTCGTCCTGCGCCATGCGGAAGGCGTCGGGTTCGGCGTGCGCGCCGATGATCGCCGGGCCGCCGGGGACCAGGACGACGTCGGTGGTGCGGCGGGGGCGCTTGCGTGCGGCGTCGATGCGCGCACGCATGTCGCAGAAGTACTCGTCCTCCAGCCGGCGCAGCTCGGCGGGGTCGCGGGAGCCGAACACGGCGAGGAGGGCCCGCTTGGTGAGCGCCGCGCCGCAGCCGACGGGCTTGCGGGCCCACTCGGGGCGGGTGAAGTTGCTGGGCCAGCCGGAGATGCGGATGAGGTCGGGTACGGCCGCGGCGATCCGGTACTCCGTGATCACCTTGAGCGCGGTGAACGCGACCCAGTCGACGGTGTCGTGCGTGGCGGCGGCGACCGCGGTGTCGGCGTCCGGGTCGCCCGCGTGGTGCGCGGCCAGCAGCCGCACGGCGCCGGCCCGCACCGGCCATTCGGGATGCGCGGTGGCGACGAAGGCGAGCAGCGGCACGCCGTCCGCCGGGGTCCCCTTCTCCTTCGCGAGGGACAGAACATGCTCCACGGACGCCCAGTAGCGGTCGTCGGTGGAGTCGTCGATCGCCAGCATGTCGGCGGGCATGTCGACGAGGTGCGAAACGCGATTTCCTACCATCTCAACCTCTCTCGGGACGACGTGCCGCCCGTACGGAAATGAATTCCGTACGGGCGGCGGCTTCGCGGTCAGAGGATTACCACTTGCTGGTCTCCTCGTCCGCGTCACGGGTGTCCATGAAGGTTCCGTCGCTCATTTCCCCTCCCTCCGCCGCTGTCGATGAGCGCGGCCGGGCGGCCACATGACCCGGAAGAATACGCAGGGCGGGGAATCCGCGGCAACGATGCCGTTCCGGCTAGGTTCACGAAGTGAGTGCCGAAAAGAAGCCGGCGAGAAGCCGATGAGAAAGGGAGGGAAAAATGGTTGACATGGATTCCCGCGGCATACAGGAGCACGGATTCGTGCGGCTCCCGGGGCTGGCGGCCGAAGAGACCCTCGCCGGGCTGCGGCGCGCGGTGGGCCGGCTGGAGGAGCTCGCCCGTGGCCGTACCGTCTCGGACGACGACTTCATCTTCGAGGCGGCCGGTGTCGGCGGCTGGACGGCCTGGCAGCAGGGCGAGAAGCCGCTGCCGGGTGTGCTGCGGTCGGCCAACCGCATCCACGTGCACGTCCCCGGGTTCGAGGCCGCGCAGCGGGCGCTGCGGCTGGCGGGCGGGCCGGTCGCGGCGGCCGTCGGCGCCCCGGGCACCCTGATCAACTCCTTCCTGTGGGCCAAGCCGCCCGTGGTGGGCTCGGCGAAGCCCTGGCACCAGGACATGGCCTTCGCGCCGCCCGGCTTCGACACGCGCGAGCACGGCATCGTGACGGTGTGGATCGCGCTGGAGCGGGCCGGCGCCCACAACGGGTGCCTGGAGTTCCTTCCCGGCTCGCACCGGCTCGGGCTGCTGCCGCACGCCGGCGACCGCGAGCGGGTGCCGGGCCAGCCGCCGCTGCGCGACGCGGTCGAGCCGCATGTCGCGGACGAGCACCTGCCGCGCGCGCACGCCCCGGTCGCCGTCCCGCTGGAGGCCGGGTCGGCCGTCATGTTCGACGGCATGGTGCTGCACCGCTCGGCCCCGAACACGACGGCGGCCGCACCGCGCACCGCCGTCAGCTTCGTCTACCGGGTGCCGCGGCCGGCCTGGTCCCGGGAGCCGGCCGCCGCGCCGCGGTGACGTTCAACCGCGGCGCGGCAGCGGTCGAACGGCTCGCTCAGGCAGCGGCCCCCGGGTCGAGGGCGTAGAACGCGCTGCCGCCGAGGTACCGGATGGTGTTGAGATCGCGCTGCACGACCTCCTCGAGGTCGTGCAGCAGCGTCACCAGGACCGGATAGGTGAGGTCGTCGACCGTCCGCCGGATCTCCTGACCCGGTTTCACCAGGGTGGCCAGCGCGTGGAAGCCTTCGAGGCGCTCGATCTCCTCGATCCCCCGGTACTCGCTGAGCAGGCCCTGCACCGGGGAGACCAGGCCGGCGATGGCGCAGTGACGCCGGACCGCGTAGGGCGTGCCGGCCCGGGCGTGGAAGCGCTCCGGATCCAGATAGGCGTCGACGGTCCACTCCAGCTGGGACTCCCCGATACCGAGACCGGCGGCGGCCGGGATGCCCCCGCCGGCTATCCGGGCGCCGATCTCGACCAGCGAGGGGCCCGCGGGGGTCAGCCGGATCTCCACGTGCGCCGGGCCGTGCCGGATACCGAGCGCGTCCAGGACGCGGAAGGCGTAGTCCCGCAGGGGGCCGGTCTCCCGGCTGTCCGAGTCGATCAGGGACAGGGCGTCGCAGAGGTCCACGACCCCGTTGGCGCTGACGCGGCTGGTGCGCCAGACGTCGCACAGGTGGTGGCGGCCGTCCCGGCTGACGGTGTTCACCATGTACTCCGTGCCGGGCAGGTACTCCTGCGCCACCGCCCCTTGGCCGGTCTGCGAGAAGACATCGGGGGCGGTGGACAGGGCGTGCAGGGCGGCGGCCGACTCCTGCGGGGTGTCGCAGAAGAACACGCCCTGGCTGCCGGCGCTGCGCAGCGGCTTGACGACGACGCGGGCGCCGAGTTCGCGGTGCCACTCGGCGAGTTCCCGCGGGTTCGGGACCCGCAGTTGGCGCGCGGCGCGCAGGCCCGCCGCGCGCACCGTCTCGATCATGACGTGCTTGTCGCGCCGCGCGGTGCTCAGCTCCGTGCCGTTGCCCGGCAGTCCGAGCCGTTCGGCGAGCAGATCCGCGAACTCCACGCCCACCTCGCCGCCGGCGACGACGGCGAGCGGCGCATGGGCCGCGACCGCTTCGAGCGTGGCGGAAAGGTCGCCGTCGTGCACGATGTCGGCGATGAAAGCGGAACGGTCGAAGGGGACGGACCGGTACACGAACGGCACGTCTCGGGTACTTTGTACCCGCACAACCGAGCACCCTCGCTCACGGAATTTATCGACGAGTGATCCGACCGCGGCATAAGCATCGACCATGACGATGCACCGCTTGTCCCCAGTGGTTTCTGTCATATGTTCAAATATAGACATACCACTGCTCGCTGAAATGTGTTCATCTCTGAGATCCTCTGCCACTGGAGGAATCAGCGATGAAATTCTTGCCCCCCATATCCCGCTCGGCCAATTACACTCCCGCATTGCTGTTCGTCAATGCGTGCGGGAGTTTTCTGCTGCTCGTGAGCCTGTCCACGCACGTCGGGTCGGTCACCGGATCCGGGCTCCTGGCGGGCGCGGTGCTCAGCGCCCCCTGGCTGCCGGCGCTGCTGCTGGCCGGGCCGCTCAACAGACTGCTGGCCCGGCGCGCCCCCGAGCGACTCGTGCGGGTGGCGGAGGCCGCGAGTCTCCTGCTGACCCTCTCGGCGCTCGCGGTGCCGGGCGGCGCGCTGGCCACGGTCGCCACCTGCCTGGTCGTGGTGCGCGGGTTCTGCGAGACGGTCACCCGCTCCGCCACGTCGGTCGTGCTGCGCAACTCCGTCGCCCCCGGCCGCCTGGAGCGCGCCAACACCGTCGCCGAGATCGGCAAGTTGACCGGCCTCAGCCTCGGAGCCGCGCTGGCCGGACCGGCCGCGGCGGTGCTGCCGCTGCGCGGCCAGATCGCGGTGAACGCGGCCACCCTGGCCCTTTCGGCGCTGCTGGCCTGGGCGTTGCCCACCTCCCCCGCGGCGCGGAGCGACGCGCGCGAGGACGGCCCGCGGACCGCGGCCGCCGGCCGGCTGCACGTCGACGACCCGGCGCTGCGCCGCCTGTTCGCCCGGTTCCTCCTGGTCGCCTTCTGGCAGGGCTTCCACACCGTCGCCGTCACCGTGATCCCGCTCTCCGTACTGGGCGGCGGGACCCGGCTGGTGGGCCTCTTCGTGGCGATCTCCTCGGTGGCCATCTTCGCCGGATCGCTCGCCGCCCTGCCCGCCCAGCGCTACCTCGGCCGGGTGCCGTCGGCCGCGTGGGCGCTGCTTCCGATACCGCCCCTGCTGGCCGCGCTGCTGGCGGGCCGCGCCGCGCCGACGCTGGCGCTGTACGCGCTCTTCCTCGTCCTGTTCGAGCTGGCCTATGTGCACTTCAACAACCGGTTGCTGGCCCGGGCCTCGGCGGACGAACTCCCCTCGGTGGTGACGCTGCGCGCCACCTTGATGCCCTCCGCCGTGGCGGTGTCCATCCTGGTCCTGGGCGCGCTGTGCGACCTGGCCGGCGCGGTGGCCACCGCCTTCGTGGTCGCCACGGTGACCTGCCTGGTCACCGCCGCCACCGGCACGGCGGGGCACTCCTGGAGAAGATCCGTACGGCGCGCGTGATCAAGATGGCAGAGGTCGCTGCCGCCGGTGTCCGACCGCGAACACCCACCCCCCACCCTTGAGTCGAAGGAGATCCACTGTGCGGGTTCTCATCGTGCCGTTTCCGTGGAAGACCCACCTCTTCAACCTGGTGCCGCTCGCCTGGTCCCTGCAGACCGCGGGCCATGAGGTACGCGTGGCCGGCTGGCCCGACCTGATGGACGCCGTCACCGGGGCGGGGCTGACGGGCCTGGGTGTCGGTCCCGGCGAGAGTGCCCAGGTGCGCGAGGAGCGTGACCGGCGCAAGCCGGCTCCCCGCGCCGGGGCGGGACCGTCACCGCAGGACGGGCTCGACCCGCTCTTCAGGATCGGCCCCGATCGCGAGCGGCTGAGCTGGGAGCAGGCCAACCGGGTCTTCGACGACCTCGTGCTGCCGCAGGCCCGGCGGTCCAACGACTCGATGATGGACGAACTGGTCGCCTTCGCCCGCGAATGGCAGCCCGATCTGGTGCTGTGGGGCGCGAAGGCCTTCGCGGGCGCGATCGCCGCAGCGGCCGTCGGAGCGGCGCACGCCCGGGTGCTGTACTCGGTCGACGTCTACACCCGCATGCGGGAGGACTTCCTGCGTGCCCGGGCCCAGCAGCCGCCGCAGGAGCGCACCGACCGCCTGCGGGACTGGCTCGAGGGCTGGGCCTCCCGCTACGGCGTCGCGTTCGACGAGGAGCTGGTGAACGGCCAGTTCACCATCGACCCGCTGCCCGAGGCGTTCCGCCCCGACCCGCGGCCGACCACGCTGCCCATGCAGTTCGTGCCGTACAACGGGCCGGCCCTCGTGCCGCGCTGGCTGGCCGAGCCGCCGCGCGCGCCCCGGGTGCTGATGACCTTCGGCGACGCGGTCAACGACGGGCCCGTGCGGCACCTGCTGCCCGTCGAACGCATCCAGGAGATCCTCGACTCGGTGGCCGACCTCGACATCGAGCTGGTGCTGACCCTGCCGCCGCAGTCCCAGCGGCAACTGCGTCAGGTGCCCGCCAACACCCGCCTGGTGGATTCCGTGCCGCTGTCCGAGGTGCTGCCGACCTGCGCGGCCATGGTGCACCACGGCGGGACCTGGTCGTTCGGCTGCGCCCTGCGGTACGGCGTGCCCCAGTTGCTGGTCAGCCGGGCCTTCGACGTACCGCTGAAGCTGCGGTGCCTGGACCGGTCGGGAGCCGGCCTGTCCATGAAGCCCGGTGACGCGGACGGGCCGGCGGTCCGCGCCGCTCTGCTGCGGCTGCTCCAGGACGACGGCATCCGCGCGAACGCGCAGCGGCTGCGCCGGCAGGTGCTCGACATGCCCGCGCCCAACGAACTCGTGCGCACGCTGGAGGACTTGGTCACCGCGCACCGCGAGAACGCGGTGCCGTCACTGGTCTGACGCGGCGCGAAAGAGGGCCCCGCATGCCATGGCGCCTTGAGTCCGGCGGCCGCTGCCTGGGCGGACCGGGTGGCGGCCTGCAGGTCC
>NZ_JBFAKV010000036.1:0-65151 GCF_040655895.1 Streptomyces sp. NPDC050264 | reverse complement strand
TCACCAACATCGCCGGAAACTGCGTGGCCACCCTCGTCGTCGGCAAATGGGAGAACGCGATCGACCGGGAACGACTGCGCACGGAACTCGACGCCGGATACCGGACCGCCGCGTAGCGCGGCGGCCTCTGGCCGCCGCGCCACAGTGCGGTGTCTCGGAGTCTCGGGTGTCAGCTCGTGGTGCAGGAGACGGTTGGCCAGGTGGTGTTGCCGTTGTGCTGGATGGTGACGCCGAAGGTGTTGCCGTTGCCGTTGGGTTTGGCGGTGAGGACCTGTGCGCTGGGGTAGGTGGCGTTGGTGTTCCAGGTGGAGAGGATTTTTGCGGGGGTGGGGACGTTCATGGTGACGGTCCAGTTGCTGGAGCCGGTGACGGCGACGTTGAGGTTGTAGCGGTCGCTCCATGACTGGCCGGCGGAGAGCGTCGCGGTGCAGCCACCGGCCCCGCCACCGCCGCCACCCGAACCCGCGTCAGGGGCGACGGCGCGGCCGGTCGTCGGCGAGATCATGCCGGCACACAGACCGCGTGCGGCCAGCCCCTGCGCGATCCGCGGGATCGCGGCGAGTGTGTTGGCGGGCCAGTCGTGCATCAGGATGACCTGGCCGTTGGTGAGCCGGCCGGCGGCCGCCACGATCGCGTCGGTACTGGCGTTGTTCCAGTCCTGCGAGTCCACGTCCCAAATGATCTCGGTCAGGCCGTACTTGGCCTCGACCGCCTTCAAGGTCGCGTTGGTCTCGCCGTACGGCGGCCGGAACAGTTTCGGCGTACCGCCGCCCGCGCCGGCGATGGCCTGCTGGGTCCGGGAGATCTCCGAGTCGATCTGCGCCTGACCGAGCGTGGTCAGGTGCGGGTGTGTGTAGCTGTGGTTGCCCACCCACATTCCCGCGCTGACCTGCGCCCGGACCTGGGACGGGCTGGCGGCGGCGTACTGGCCCTGGTTGAACATCGTGGCCCGCAGCCCGTTCTGCGTGAGCGCGTTCAGCAGGGCCGGGGTGCTGCCGGACGGGCCGTCGTCGAAGGTGAGCCCGACGTAGCCGTTGCAGGCGGCGGCCTGCGCGGGAAGGGCGGACTGGACGGTCAGGGTGCTCGCGGCAGCCACGGCGACAACAGCCAACCTGGTGATCAGGGAACGTAACGAGAGACGGGATCTGCGGCTTCTCACGCCGAGTGCTCCTTGGACATCGAGGGGATGGGTGTCAGCTCGTGGTGCAGGAGACGGTTGGCCAGGTGGTGTTGCCGTTGTGCTGGATGGTGACGCCGAAGGTGTTGCCGTTGCCGTTGGGTTTGGCGGTGAGGACCTGTGCGCTGGGGTAGGTGGCGTTGGTGTTCCAGGTGGAGAGGATTTTTGCGGGGGTGGGGACGTTCATGGTGACGGTCCAGTTGCTGGAGCCGGTGACGGCGACGTTGAGGTTGTAGCGGTCGCTCCATGACTGGCCGGCGGAGAGCGTCGCGGTGCAGCCACCGCCCCCGCCACCGCCGCCACCCGAACCACCGTCGCCCAGCGTGATGTTGGAGCTGCCGCTGCTCTGGTAGCCCTCGGTCGCCATGATCATGTAGTAGTTGAAGCTGCCGAGGGGCATACCGGCGCGGGCCCAGGCGTCGAAGTGGTTGCCGGTGGTGATGGTGCCCCCCGTCCTCTTCGACTGCCGGACACTCCAGTACTGGTCGAAGGTCTTGGTGCCCTCGACGGACGGGGCGTTGTAGCGCGTCGTCTTGTAGATGTCGTACGTGCCGCCGTCGCTGGTGGCGGTGCCCTTGTACGTTCCTGTGGGCCGGTAGGTGCCCCAGTTGTCGACGATGTAGTACTCGACGAGCGGGTTCGACGTCCAGCCGTAGAGAGCCAGATAGGCGTTGCCGGACGGGTTGAAGGTGCCCGAGTAGGTCACGGTCCGCCGCCCGCCGTTGGCCCAGCCCTTGCCGGCGACGAAGTTCCCGGTGTTGCTCCAGGAGGTGCTGTACTTGCCGCCGGAGGCCAGGTTCATGGAGACCGTGCCGGGCGCGTCGGTCCAGAACGAGTAGTAGTGGCCGTTGTCGGTGCCGGTCTGGTTCGACGTGACGACCGTGTCGGCGTGGGCGGTGCCGGGCATGGCCATCGCGGCCACGGCGACCAGCAAGGTGGCGCAGGCACTGCTGATGAGCAGCCTGAAACGGCTGAGCGGCCCGGAGTGTCTGCCTCTGTGGTGGCGCGTGCGGTGTGCGGGTGCGTCGGTCATGTGCGTGCTTCTCCTCGTCCTTGTGAGGCCGGTGGGAGCCGGGCGGCGCGATCCGGATCTGCGGGTCGTCGGTGACCCACAGGGGCGGCCCGAGTGACAGGGATCGGGCCCTGCCGACGGCGATAGCTTTGAACTGACCCTGCCAACTGTCAAGAGTTTCGGCGCTGATCCCGAAACATTCGCCAGCTGGGTGATGTCTCGAATACGAGTGTCTGCCCAGCTCAACCAGCGTGCATCGCGATGACGGGCGAGTGTGAAAGCTGAATTTAGGCACCGTCGAGATGTCGGTGCGGTTCAGATTCTCGAAAGTTTCGAGACGGTTCTACGGGCTGACCGCGACCGCGTCCCGCACGAATCTCCGAAGGTGCGTGCGACATCGGGCTGTTCGAGCCAGGGTTCGTGTCCCGCGCCCTCGATCCGGGTCAGCGGAACTTCCAGGCGGAGCGCGAGCGATTCAAGCGCCGACAGCGGGCGGGGATCGTCGGCGCCGCCGAGGATTTCCACCTGCGCGGGCAGACACGCGCGAAGCTCGCCGAGGTGCTGGTCGAGCGGGGCCGCACGTTTTTCCTCACCGAGGTCACGGTTCATGGCCCAGTTGACGGGGCGGCGGCGGGCGCCCTGCGCGGCCCATTGCCAACCGCGATCGGGATCGGCGTGGTCGGTGAACCAGGACAACGTGAGCAGTTCGACCTCTTGGTCCTCCGTGCGGCGCGGCAACTCCCGCAATGCGCGAAGTCGCGCCTGCTGTGTCGCGGACATCCGGCGGTTGCGCTCCGCACGGTCCCCGGCGCGCCACTCGCCGACGAACGGCCCGCACATCAGCAGCATCGCGGCCACGCGATCCGGGTGGGCCATGCAGAATCTTCCGGCCAGGTCCGTGCCGTAGGAGTGCCCGAGCAGGACGGCGGAAGGGGCGTCCCATACGTCGAGGAGCTCGGCGAGATCGTCGGCATGCCGGGCGAAGGTGTGGCGGCCCTGCCACGGAGACCTGCCGGTGCCGCGCTGGTCGTAGCGGTACACGGGCGCGAGGTCCGCGAGCATGGTGGCGACGTCGCCCAGATAGTCCGGGAGGCCTGGGCCGCCGTGCAGCAGGACCACGGGCGGCTTGCGAGTCCTGTCCCCGTACGCCGTCCAGTGAATCCGCGCGGCGTCGGTCATCGGCGCCAGTCCGTGTGTCTCCATCAAATCCACCGCGGAGAAGTTACAGGCGTCCTTGAGGCTCCGCCAATGGTCACTGGACCCACTCCCGCCCGTAGGCGGAACCACCCCGTCCGGACCCGTCTAGGTGTCCGGCGCGGATGACCGGGGTGAAGCTGAGGTCGCAACCTCCTGAGGAGCGTGATCGACGTGGCCCGCAACCGCCGTCTCATCCTGAGTCCGCCGTCCGCGGTCTGGGCGTTGCTGTCCGACGGCCACCGCTTCGGGGAGTGGGTGACGGGAACGCAGCAGGTCCTGGCCGCGGACCCGGACTGGCCGGAGGTCGGGTCCGCGCTCAAGGTACGGGTCGGGCTCGGCCCGCTCACTCTCGACGACACCAGTGTCGTGCGGATCTGCGAACCGGAGCACCGCCTGGAACTGGAGGCGAAGGCTGACCCCTTCGGCGCGGCCCGCATCGCCATGAACCTGATTCCCTGGGCCGAGCACACCCTCTTCGTCCTGGACTGGCATCCCCTCCGGGGCCCGGGCACCCGCATGCACGGGCTCCCCGTGGAGTACCTGGTCAAGATCCGCAACGGCATGATGCTGACGAAACTCGCCCGGATCGCGGTATGCGAGGGCGGGCGGGCGCGGCCGACACCGGCGATCAGTTGATGGTGACGACCCGCGCCCAGGCCGGCGGGGAGTCCGGGACGTAGTCGGGGTCCTCCTCGTCCACGGCGCGGGCGGGGCGCGGGAAGAGACCTACGACCGTGCGGCAGGGCGGCTGCGCGGAGGGCCACGGCGTCCGGCCGTCCGTCAGGGCCACGATCACGTCCGGCCGGGGCCTGGAGCGCAGAGCGCGGGCGAAACCGGAGCGCAGATCCGTACCGCCACCGCCGACCAGTTCGATGTTCTCGGCGCGGCAGATCGGGACGGCGACCCCGGCCGCCGCGTCGCAGGAGAGCACCGAGACGAGGTCGCGCCGCCCGCCCACCGCCCGGGAGATGGCCGCCACTTCGAGGAGCGCGCTGCCCAGCTCGGCGTCGCTCACCGAGCCGGACGTGTCGATCACGACGCAGACCCGGGGCGGCGTACGGCACAGACTCGGCAACAGCACCCCGGGGACGCTCGCCGAGCGCCGGGACGGACGCCGGTAGCTGTGGTTCTCACCCACCCCCGGCGCGCCCGCGGCCGAGCGGACCGCCGCCCCCAGCAACTGCCGCCACGGCTGCGGCGGATGGAACGCCGTGTCCGCCCACCGGCGCCACCCCTGCGGCGCGTCGCCCGGCCGGCCCTTGATCCCCTCCGCGACCCGGAAGCGGACCGCGTCCCGCTGATGCCTGCTCAGTCCATGAGCGCCGTCAGGACCCAGCTCCCACGGCCGGTCCTGCCCGTCGGCGGCACTCCCGCAGTCGAGCCATGCCAGGTCCGTGGTGAGGCCGGACATCGAGGCGGTACGCAGGTACTCCTCCATCAGCAGCCCGTCGGGCATGCGCAGCAACGACGGCAGCACCGCGCCGGCCGGCCGCGGCAGGCCGTCACCGTAGATGTCGTCGTTGATCTCGAAGTCGGCGGCGATGTTCCGGCGCAGCCGCGCACCAGCGCCCTGCTCCTCGTGCTCCTCGTGCTCCTCGTGCTCCCGCGCATACCGCTCGCCCCGCCCGTGGTGGTCCCGCAGCAGGTGGGAGACCTCGTGCACCCAGACGCCCGCCAAATCCTCCACCGGGGTCCGCGCGACGAAACCGGGGGAGACGTAACAGCGCCAGTGCGCGTCCACCGCCATCGTCGGCACCGTCCGGTCCTCCACCACGTGCAGGGCGAAGAGCGCGGCGGCCAGGTACGGCCGGACCTGCACCGCGTGCAGCCGGGCGGCCAGCAACTTCTCCATGTCCAGCGGGAGTTCGGACCGGTCCGTGGGCTCACCGGAGCCGCCGGCCGACGGCTTCGGTACGGGCGTCCGCACCGGGCGGGGAGGGGCGGGCCGGGGCATCGGGCGCGGCACCGGGCGCGGCACCGGGCGCCGCGGGTGCTGTTCGGCGCGCGTCATCGGGCCGTCCGCGTCGCCCGCCCGGCGTCGGCCGCCGTGGCCCGGCCCACGGACCGGTCTGCCCGCCGCGAGAGACCGACCACCGCGGCCAGCCGCTCCACCGCCTCCGGGACTTCCCAGTCGTCGCGCCGCAGTGCGGCCAGTGCCGTCGCCGGGGCGACCAGCAGGTCCGGGGCGCCGGTCTCCAGCGCCCTGACCAGTAGGGCCCAGCCCGCCTCCCATCGTTCCCGCGCAGGCCGCGCCCCGACGGCGGCGACCACCGCCTCCAGCGCCGCCTGACGCAGATCACCGCGCTCCGGGAGTTCGGCGGTGGCCGGATCGGCCAGCAGTGACTCCGGGTTCGGCAGATCCATCCGGTCCAGATGGGCGAGGAGCTCGTGCCCGGGCCCGTCCCCCACCGCGCCCCGCACCAGCAGCGCCAGTACGTCTCGCGAGACCTCGGCCGCCGTGCCGAAGGCCAGCAGCGTCATGGCGGCCTCCCAGCTGCGGGGCGAGGGCCAGGCGCCGCCGCGCCGCGTCCCGGTGCTCGGCAGCCGGTGGATCAGCGTCGGCCGGGCTTCCAGGAAGCCGCAGACCGCGCGGCGGGCGAAGGCCACGGCGTCCGTCACCCGCTCCGGCCGCAGCCGGGGCAGTTCGGCCCGGGGCCAGACCCCGCCGAGCCCGCGCACCACCACCTCCCGGTCGTGCACCCAGTGCAGATGCACGAACCGGTTGGCCAGCGGTGGACTCAGCTCCCATCCGTCCGCCGCCGACGCGCGGGGATTGGCGGCGGCCACGATCCGTACGCCCGGGGGCAGTTGGAGGGCGCCGACCCGCCGCTCCAGTACGACCCGGAGCAGCGCGGCCTGCACAGCCGGGGTGGCGGTCGAGAGCTCGTCCAGGAAGAGCAGCCCCCGCCCCGCCCGTACGAGTTCGACCGCCCACTGCGGCGGAGCCATCGGCACCCCCTGCACCGCCGGGTCGTCGCCCACGATGGGCAGTCCGGAAAAGTCCGACGGCTCATGGACGCTGGCGATCACGGTGGTCAGCGGCAGCCCGAGGGACACGGCCAACTGCGTCAGCGCCGCGGTCTTGCCGATCCCCGGCTCGCCCCACAGCAGTACCGGCAGATCGGCGGCGACGGCCAGGGTGAGCGCTTCGAGTTGTTCGTCGGGGCGAGGTTCGGTGGTAGTGGTGCGCAGCAGGGCCAGGAGGCCGTCGGCGAGGGCGAGTTGAGGGTGTGCGCCGGATTCGCCGTCGGGGCTGGGCGGGGGTGCGGCGGCGGAGGTCGGGGTGACGGACTGGAGGGTACTGGAGATCATGGGCATCACCTGTGATGAGAGGGGCCGGGGCCGGGGTGGGCTGGGTGGCGAGTTCGCGGGGGTGGAGGAGCACTGGGCAGGAGGTTCGCAGGCTGAGGCGGACTGAGGTGGGCTGTCCCGGGTCAGTCGGCCAGCAGCCCCGCAAACCCCAGGCGAGCCCCGCGCCTCACACCGTCAGGCCAGTCCGGGGTCGACCCCGGCCATGGCGTTTGCGGCGGATGATCAGAGGCGTGTGGCGTTCGATCCGGGGGCGGAGGACCGCGCCCGAGCCGTTCTCGCCCCCTGTCGCGTCGGCGGCGGGGTGCGCGGGGACCAAGCCCGCGCGGAAGAGACCGTGGTCGACGCGGCGGGACGCGGCCGATTCCAGGGCGTCGCGGAGGGGGCCGTCGCGCAGGATCGCGCCGCGGCCGAGCAGCCCTTCGACTACGGCCAGCGCCCCGGCGACGTCACCGTGCGCGAGCCGTTCCCGGACGGCGGGCAGCGCCTCCGGGTCGCGGTGCACCGCGTCGATGGCCCGCAGGCAGGGCAGTGGGGGACCGCCGAGCGCCACCAGTAATTCCTCCCGGCGCAGTTGCGCCGGGTGGTGGTCGATCGCCGTCAGAACCTGGTCCCGCAGAGCGATCCGGTGCACCTCGCCCCGGCACTCGACACGGTGCGGATCGGCGCCCGGTTCGGGCACGGGGTCGGTCGGCGGTGCCGTGCCGGACGGCGCCAGCGCGGCGGCGACCAGCGGATGCAGTCGCCCGGCCGTGATCAGGCCGGCCCGCAACAGTTCCAGATCCGGCAGGACCCGGGCCGCCGCCTCCGGCAGCACAGGGAGGGCCGCGACCTGCTGCGCGGGCAGCGGCCCCCGCAGCGGCCGGAACGTCGGGACATGGCTGTCGTCGGGGGCCACGAGTTCGAGCACGGCCCGGTTCCGCGCACCGAGCCGCACGGTGAAGGCCCCGAGGGGGCGGCCCTCGGCCCGCATCAGCAACTCCGCCTCCGCCGCCCAACTCCCCACCGCCCACGAGGAATCAGGCGAGGTGGGCAACACCGGCAACACAGACCGGCGCACCAGTTCGCCGCTTCGGCCGGCATCCCAGAGATGGCGGTGCAGGTCGAGCCGGAAGCGCCGGTCGGGATGGGGGTGCGGGTGTGGATGGGGATGGTGCGTGGGGGCGCCGTCCCGGGGCCCCTCCCACAGGGTCAGTGACACCCGCTGTCCGGCGTCGGCCCAGGCCGGCGGAGTCCGCACCACCAGCTGCGGCGGTGCGGCGCCGGACACCTGGTACCGGGCCAGGGACACGGTGAGGCCGGGACGGAGCCGCCCGTCGGGGGCGATCCGGGGCAGATGCCAGCGCAGCAGATCCGGCGCCAGGCGGCGCAGATCCGCACGGAGGCGCTGGACGAGATCGGTGCCGTGGCGGTGACGCACGGCGCGCAGATCGAGATCGACGTCGACGCGGGCGGCGGCGCATGCCCCCGCCCAGTCACCGACCGCACGCCGTGCGGTCGCGGTCTCGATCATGGACAGAGGCACGGCGTACTCGCGTACGCGCTGCCACATCGAAAGGTGGGCCGGAATCCCGTTCGCGAAATGATGTGCCATCAGCACTCACCTTGCGCGGACGATTCCCCCAATCCAGACAGGGAGAAGTTCTTCATCCCCGGCATCGTAACCACCCCGCGCACGATCTGTCAGTCCCTTTGTGATCACCCGGAACGGACAACTCCTAGTGTTGCTGCGGCTTCTGCGGAGTCACCTCGCTCGGGCGGACGACCACGAAGCCCTCTCCCTCCAGCATCAGCTGGACCGCCTCGCCGGAGCCGCCGCGGATCACCGAACCGATCGACTGTGAACGGTGCAGCGACGTACGGAGGTTGGCGCTCCAGCCGACCACCGCGTCCGTGTCCACGTACACCGGCTGCTGCGGGGAGACGGGCAGCACGAGCGGGTTGCCCTCGCAGACCAGGCCCAGCTTGCCGTGCCCGGTGAAGACGCTGTTGAACAGGCCGCCACCCGAGATGCCCGCGCCCTTCACCGTCTTGATCTCGTAGGACAGCGTGGCGTCGAAACACAGCACGTTGCGGCCGTTGACCGTGAACACGTCGCCGGGTTCGATGTCGACCACGAAGACGTTCTGCGCCTCCTGTGCGAACCAGGCCTCGCCCTGCCCGTGCACCTTCATCAGGGCCAGGCCCTCGCCGGTGACGGCCCGCTTCAGCATGCCGCCGACGCCCTGGCCCTTGCGCTCGAAATGCAGATCTCCCCGGTAGGCGATCATCGCCCCCTGCCGAGCCAGCATCTCGCCGTTGACCACGTAGCGGATCGACTTGGGGTTCTGGACGGTCATGCCCGGCTCGACGGCGGGCTGCACCATGTACTCATTTGCGAAAAGATCACCCTTCATGGGGGCATGGTCACCCGGAGGAATCCATTCCGACAAGCACGGGGAGGCCTCGTTGGGGCCGGACCCCCGTGCCCGCGTGCGTACGGCCCGGCCTATCGCCCCGCGTACTGGTCGCCGGTGACCGTGACCTGGCGCCCGGCTCCCGTCTCCGTCGACGTGCTGCTCAGGCAGCTGCCGGACGCCGGATCGGTGACCGTGGGCAGGCCGCCCGTGTACGTGACGCCGCCCTCGGTGCCGCTCGGCTTCCCGTACGTCACCGTGACACGCTGCGCGCAGCCGGCGGTCTGGTACGGCTCGACGAACCCGGCGTCCGACGCCTTGAAGCGGCCCGACGCGACGGGCAGCCGGAAGCCGCCGATGTGGGCGACGGCGGCGCCGGTCGCGGTGTTGACCACGTCGCCGGTCATCAGCTGTGTGGTGCCGTCATCGCTCGCCCGTTGCAGTACGAGGCCGTACATCGTGCCCTTGGTGTAGTCGAAGCGGACGGCGCAGCTGACGCCGGCGCCGCCGTCCGCACCGTACTGGCAGTTGCTGTCGGTGGTCGTGGCATCCGCGTTGAACGAGCTGAAGACCGCCTGCAGCTGGGACTTGCCGTTGCTGCCGACGGGCTTGGGCTGGAACCCGGCGTAGGGGCGGGTGCCGCTCTCCAGGGTCGTGTAGTACGCGAAGTAGATGCCGGACGCGTCGGGGGCCGCTCCGAACGACATCGGCAGGGTCAGCTTCGTGACCGGCGTGGGCGCCCCGGTCGCCCAGCGGACGGTGGGTGTCGAGGCCCAGCTCTGGCCGCTCGCGCCCAGGGTGAGCAGTGCGGTGGCGCCGAGCGTGGTGAGGACGCGACGGAGTCGTGTGGAGGGAAGTCGCACGGGAGATCTCATGGGCGGCAGGATGTAAGCGGTTGCTATCAACTCGCAAGAGGGGGTGGAGAGTTACTGCTTTTTACTATGGTCGGCGCCACATGGGGATGAGTAATCGTTTGCTCCACTCCGGGTGCCGGGACCGCATCTGCGAAGAAGTCTTCGCGAATGACTCTTCCCGAAGGAGTCTTCTGAATCTATGGTCGGCGCATGGCCGACATGCCGGAACCCCAACTCACCACGCCTCACGACGAGATCACTCTCGACGCCGCCGCCCTGCGCGTCCTCGCCCACCCGACGCGGCTCGCGCTGCTGAACCGGCTGCGACAGCAAGGCCCCTCCACGGCACGCCAGTTGGCGCGACACTTCGCTCTCGACTCCGGGGCCGCGAGCTACCACCTGCGGCGGCTCGCGGCGGGCGGGCTCATCGAGGAGGACGCCGAGCGGGGCAACCGGCGCGAGCGCTGGTGGCGGGCTCTGCATCGCGCCTCGCAGCATGACCCGGGGGAGCGCGGCGGTCCTGAGGGCCGCGCATACGCCCAGGCCGTGGCCCTCGCCGCAGCGGAGACACTGCGCCGGGCCGCCGCGCAGACGGTGCCGGGCATGTCCGACGAGTGGTTCGCGGTGTCGGCCTTCACCGATGTCACCGTCCAGGTCACCCCCGACGAACTCGGCGCGCTCAAGAGCGAGTTGTATGCCGTCATCGCGCGCTATCGGGACAAGGAGCCCGCGCCGGGCGCGGCAACCGCCCTCGTGCAGTTCCAGGCGTTCCCCGCGGACCGGGCCGTCGAACCATGACCGTGACGATGCGGGTCCCCGCCGCCCACCGGGACCCGAACGTGCTGCGCTGGCTCGGCGCCCACACCTCGTCCGTCACCGGGGACGTCGTCTACTTCACCGCACTGACCTGGGCCGTCGCCCAGGCCGCGGGCCCGGCGCGGGCCGGATTCGTGCTCGCCGCAGGAGCTGTGCCGCGGGCCGCCCTGATGCTCGGCGGCGGTGTGCTCGCCGACCGGTTCGGGCCGCGCCGGGTCCTGATCGGGAGCGATCTCGTGCGCTGTCTGACGATCCTGGCCGCGGCCGCGGTGACGTACGCGCGCGGCGTCGAACTCGGGGTGCTGTGCGTACTCGCAGTCTGCTTCGGCGTCGCCGACGCGCTGTTCCTGCCCGCCGTGGGCGCGCTGCCGACCCGCCTGACCGGCCCTGACCAGCTCACCCGCGTGCAGGGCATGCGGTCCCTCGCGGTGCGGTTCGCCAACACCACCGGGCCGTTCGCCGCCGCCGCGGCGCTGACGGCGGGCGGCGCGGCGGGCGCGTTCGCCGGGGTCGGCGCACTCTTCGGTGTCTCGCTCGTCCTGCTCGTCGCGCTGCGGGTGCCGGGCGCCGGGCAGCGGGCCGAGGTCACCGGCTGGGCCCAACTCCGCGACGGTCTGCGGTACTTGCGTGGACGGCCCCGGCTGGTCCGCCTCGTCGCCGTCATCGGGCTCGGGGAGATGTGCTTCAGCGGCCCGGTCGGCACCGCCCTCGTCCTGCTGACCGGGGAGCGCGGCTGGAGCCCCGGCACGCTGTCGCTGCTCCTCGGCGCGTACAGCGTGGCGGGCGCCGCCGCGGGCGTCGCGCTGACCGTCGTGCGCCGTGTGCGGGCGCCCGGCGCCGTGCTCGCCGGCTGCCTGCTCGCCACCGCCGCCCTGGTCACCGCCCTCGGCCTGGCCCGGCCGGGACCCGGCGCCGCCGTGGCGCTGTGCGCACTGCTCGGCGCGGCGAGCGGCATCCCGATGGTCCTCGGGCACGCCCTGCTCCAGCGTTGGACCGAACCCGGTTACGTCGGCCGGGTCAGCTCCGTCACCTCGCTGTGCACGCTGGGGCTCAGCCCGTTCCTGTACCCGCTCGTCGGACTCGTCGCCGCGGCCTGGGGGACCGGGATCTTCCTCGCGGGGTGCGGCGCCGTGTGCCTGCTGGCGGCCGTGCTCGCCGCGTCACCCGCGCTGCGCGCCACGCCCCCGTGAGCCGTCCTGCCGCACGGCCTTCAGAACCACGAACTTCGGGTCACCGGCGACCAGTTCACTGTTTCCGAAGAGGCGGCGCAGTTTCAGGTGGTAGCCGAGGTGCCGGTTGCCGACGACCCACAGTTCGCCGCCGGGGCGCAGCGCGGCGTGGGCCTGCGTGAACATCCGCCACGCCGTCGCGTCCGTCGTCGCCTGGTGCGTATGGAAGGGCGGATTGGTGAGGACCAGGTCGAGGCTCGCGTCCGGCACGCCCGCCAGGCCGTCGCCGACCCGGAAGACGGCCCGGCCGGGCCGGTCGCCGCGGTTCTGCGCGTACGTCGCCTCGGCCGAGGCCACCGCCTGGTGGGATTCGTCGGTGAACAGGATCTCCGCGTCCGGGTGGGTGAGCGCGGCGCCCGTCCCCACGACGCCGTTCCCGCATCCCAGGTCGGCGATCCGGGCGGCTCCCGAGCCCTGCGGCAGGTGTTTCAAGAAGAACCGGGTGCCGATGTCGAGGTGTTCGGCGCAGAACACCCCGGCGTGGTTGACGACCGGACGCCCCGCCAACAGGCCGATGTCGTCCGGCAGTTGATAGCGGAACGGCCACGGATCGCGGCCCGGCGAGAGCGACAGGTCCGGTGTGCCGAAGATGAGCCGCGCCTTCTTCTCGGCGAGCGAGGTGCGGGTCGGGCCGACGATCCGCTCGAACAGGTTCAGCGTCGAGGTGTGGATCTCCTTGACCATGCCCGTGCCGACGACCACGGTGTCCGCGTGCAGGGCGGGCCGCAGCCGGTGCAGCTGGTCCTCCAGCAGGGCGAGACTCTTCGGCACCCGGACCAGCAGGACATCCACGCGCTCCGGCGGGGCGTCCTGCGTGGTGAGCAGCCGGGCCCCGGCCCCGGCGGGTCCGTTGCGCGCGAGGTTCTCCTCGGTCGCCCGCTGCCCGACGTAGGAGTCCGAGATCAGCGTCGGCGAGCAGCCGTCGACGCCGGTCAGCGCCGTGCCGAGGGCGCCCCACCGGTCGCCGACCACCACGACGGAGCCGGACAGGTCCGTGCCGCTCTCGGCGAGGTGCTTCAGCAGATACGCGTCGGAGGCGTCCCAGGCGCGCAGCTGGTCGCGGCGGTCCGCCGGGAAGCGGCTGAGGTCGACGTCTCCCCACGGTGTGGTCAGACGGTGGGCGGCCGGAGCGGGCTGATCAGTGCGGTTCATCGTCCGACCAGGCTAACCGAGCCCCAGCTCACAGCGGTGCGGCCGGGCATGTCACACCCCGGCCGCACCCCCGCCCTGCCGTGGCTCACTCCTCCGGGAACTCCCCGGCGAGGGCCGCCGCCATTCGCAGGTGCGGGGTCGCCTCGGCGTCCCGGCCCTGGCGCTCCAGCGTCCGCCCGAGCATCAGCCGGGCGTACTGCTCGACCGGGTCGCGCTCGACGATGACGCGCAACTGGGCCTCGGCGCGCCGCAGTTGGGCCGAGTGGTAGTAGGAGCGGGCGAGCAGCAGACGCGGGCCGACCTGCTCCGGGACCTCCTCGACGAGGCCGTCAAGGATCCCTGCGGCGGTCGTGAACTCCTTCGCGTCGAAGAACATCCGCGCCCGCTCCCAGCGCTCCGCGGCCGTCCCCTGCGTGTAGTACTTCTGCTCCACGGTTGCCTCCTTTGCGCCCCTCAACGGAGGCGGCACCCGGCATATTCCCCGGGCCCTCCCGCACAGCTCGCCGGGGGGCGGACCTGCCGCGCGCCCCCCGTCGGCCGGCGGACACGGAAGGCGCAGTGATCCGGCCGTCCTCGCGCGGGCCGGGGCCTTTCCGTGCGGTCGCCCCGTATGTTGCTGTGGGTCTCCTGTCCGACTCGCGCACCCTCCGGTCCCGCACACCCTCTGCGCCTTGGGAGCCCCATGGACACCACCCGTCTCTCCGGTCCCGCCCTTTCCCGTCGTCGCTTCCTGCAGACCACCACGGTCACGGCCGGCGCCCTCGCCGCGGGCGCCGGCCTCGATCCGGGCGCCGCGGCGGCCGACGCCCGCCCCGTCGCGCTGTCGTTCACCGCGGCCACGAACGGAGCCGCCACTCTCGATCCGGCCGGCGGCCGCGTCGTCGCCGAGATCCAGAACATGCTCTGGTCGATCCCGCGCGAGGGCGGCCGCGCGACCCCGCTCACCACGCCCGAACTGGAGCCCACCAGACCGCAGTTCAGCCCCGACGGCGGCCGCCTCGTCGTCAGCGCCTACCAGGGGGGCGGCTTCCACCTCTGGCTTCTGGACGCCGACGGGGACACACCGCGACAGCTGACGGACGGGCCGTGGGACGACCGCGGCCCCGCCTGGTCCCCGGACGGCACCCGCGTCGCGTTCGCCTCCGAGCGCGGCGGCGACCCCGTCACCGGCAGTCCGTACCGCATCTGGGTGATCGACGTACGCGTCGGGAAACTCGTACGACTGACCGGTCTGCCGGGACAGCCGGGCCCCGGACAGGCCGGGTCCTGGGAGGACTTCGACCCCACCTGGTCGCCCGACGGGACGCGCGTGCTGTTCGTCCGCGGCGTCGTCACGGCGGCCGGAACGCTGCAGGCGTCGACGGTCGCCTCGGTCGGCGCCGACGGCACAGGACCCGTCGCCACCGAGCGCACCGACGACTCCGGAGCCCAGGTCATGACCCCGGCGGTCTCGCCGCGCGGCCGCCTCGCCCACCTGCGGACCACCCCCGCGCCCGCAGCGAGCTGCACCCTCGTGGTCGACGGCAAGCCCGTCGAGGTGTCCGGCGACCTCGCCCCCGCGCCGCCCCGCTGGACCGGCGACGACGCCCTGCTCCTCACGGTCGACGGCACGTTCCGCGTCGTGCGTCCCGACGCACCCGAGGACGCGGAGCGCATCGCGTTCACCGCACGGCACCCCGTCGACCGGCCCCGGTACCGCGTCAAGCGCTACGACTTCGCGGCCGGGGGAGTGCACCCGGTGCGCTCCCCGCACCTGCCCGCCCTTTCCCCCGACGGACGCTCGATCGCCTTCGCCGCTCTCAACTCACTTTGGATCGGAGCCAGTTCGGGCGGTCATGCCCCGCGCAGAATCGTCCGGGCCCCGGCGACGCGCTACGTCCTCGCCCCGACGTGGACCCCCGACGGCAAGGGGCTCGTCTACGCCGACGACCGCGCGGGCCTGTTCTCCGTGCGCCGCCACGACCTGGCCACCGGCAAGGAGACCGTCCTCGCCGAGGGCGGCCGGGTCTTCCCCGCGCTCGCCCCCGACGGCGCCCGGCTCGCGTGCCTCGACATGTCCGGCAACCTCGTCGTCCGCGACCTCGCGGCAGGAACGGAGCAGGTCCTCGCCAAGCCGCTGGGCAGCGGTGGTCTGCCCGGCCGGCCCTGCTGGTCGCCCGACGGCCGTTATGTCGCCCTGTGCGACCGTGGCCGCCTCAACCAGCGCTTCCGCGAGGGCTACAACCTGATCCGCGTCGTCGACACCACCACCGGGCAGGCGACCTCGCATGCCGTCGCCCCGCATGCCTCGCTCGCCGACCGGTACGACTCCGGGCCCGCCTGGTCCCCCGACGGCCGCACCATGGCCGTCATCGTCGAGTCCGCGCTGTGGCTGCTCCCGGTCCGCCCCGACGGCACCCCCGACGGCCCGCCCCGTCAGGTCACCGAGGAGGCCGCGGACCACCCGAGCTGGGCCGCCGACGGCCGCCGTCTTCTCTACCTCTCGGCCGGGAAACTGCGGCTCCTGAACGTCGCCACCGGCAGCGCCCGCACCGTACGCATCCCCCTCGACCAGCGCCGCCCCCGGCCTGCCGACACCGTGGTGCACGCGGGGCGCCTCTGGGACGGCACCGGCGACACGGTCCGTGACGACGTCGACATCACCGTCGAACGCGGCCGGATCACCGCCGTCGCACCGCACCGCGCGACCCACCGGCCCGCCGTCCGCCGCGTCGACGCCTCCGACCGGACGGTCCTGCCGGGCCTCTGGGACTCCCACACCCACCCCTGGCAGTCCACCTACGGCGGCCGGCAGACCGCGCTGCAACTCGCGTACGGCATCACGACCGCGGTCTCCCTGGGCGGCTTCGCCTACGAACAGGCGCGCATCCGGGAGGCCGTGAACGCCGGGGCGCTCGCCGGACCACGCCTGCTCGCCACCGGCGAACTCCTGGACGGCTCCCGCGTCGCGTACAGCATGGGCCGAGCCCACCGCACCCGCGCCGGTCTGCGCCGCTCCCTGGACCGGGCGGCCGCCCTCGACTGGGACTTCGTCAAGACCTATGTCAGAGCCCCGGGTTGGGTGATGAAGGAGGCGGCGCGCTTCGCCCACGAACGGCTCGGCGTGCGCAGCGGCAGCCACCTGTGCACGCCCGGCGTCCAGCTGGGACAGGATCTGACGACCCATCTGCAGGCCACTCAGCGACTGGAGTTCGGGCACGCCACGACCGCCGGCGGCCGCTCGGGCCAGGACGTCGAGGAGATCTACACCCGGGCCGGCTTCCACCTCATCGCGACGCCCTTCACCGCCGCGCCCCTGCTCGGCGCGGCCCCCGAGCTCGCCGACGACCCCCGCGTCACCGTGCTGATGCCGCCGTGGGACACGGCCCTCGTCGACCAGCTGGCCAAGACGCCGCCCTCCGACACACAACTCGCCACCCTCGAAAGGGAGACCGGAATCTACCGGCGCATCCTCGCCGCCGGCGGCCTGATCGCCCTGGGTACGGACCAGCCTCTGGTCCCGGTCGGCCTGCACCTCCACCTCGCCCTGCGCGCCCTGCACCGCGGGGGCCTCACCCCGGCCCAGGCGCTGCGCACCGCGACCGTGCTGCCCGCGCGGGTCTTCGGCGCGGACGCGGATCTGGGCACCGTGGAGGAGGGCAAGTTCGCCGACCTCACGGTGGTCGACGGCGACCCGTTCGCCGACTTCGACGACCTGGTCCGTACGACGTCCGTGCTGCGTGGCGGCATCTCCTTCCAACAGACCGACCTGGTGGACGCGTTCGAGCCGGTGGCCACCAAGGACCGCGCGGCCGGGGCGCAGGACGACTGGCTGGAGGTCGGGCGCCACATGCGCCGCGAGGGCTGCTGCGACCCGGGCTTCTAGAAGCCCGGCTTCTGGAGGCGCGCGTTCTGCAGGCGCGTGCCGCGCGGGGCGAGCCGGTTGCCGACGGCCCCGGACAGGCCGTCGGCTGCCAGCGCCAGGACCGCCACCCACAGTGCGGCCGCGATCACGCCCGACAGGCCGTACGACACCTGGTTCAGGATGATGTCGCCGAGTCCGCCGCCCCCGGCGACCGCCGCCAGGGTCGCGCTGGAGATGACGTACACGGCGGCGATCCTGATCCCGGTGAACAACACCGGGAGCGCGAGCGGCAGTTCGACCCGCCGCAGGATCTGCCACTCGGTCGGACCCATGCCGCGTGCGGCCCGTACGAGATCGGCGTCGACCTGCTCCACCGACAGATACGCGTGGGTGAGCACCGGCGGCACCGCCATCACGACCAGGGCGGTCATGACGTTGACGAAGCCGATCCCGAGCAGTCCGAGGAAGATCGCGATGAGGGCCAGGGACGGCAGCGCGCGGTGTGGGACACGTGGGGGACGGCCGGGGGAGAGTACGGACATGGACACCACGGACACCCGCGTACAGGGCGACGGGCCCGCGTACCGCCTCATGCCGGGCGACCCGGCCTCGCCGGTCATCCTCCACGTGCCGCACGGCTCCCGCGCCGTCCCCGCGGACGTCCGCGCCGGCCTCCTGCTCGACGCCGCCGCCCTGGAGCGGGAACTGGACCTCATCACCGACGCCCGCACCCAGGACATCGCGGAACACGCCGCCCGCTCCGCGCCCGTGACGCCATGGCGCTTCGTCAACGAGCGGTCCCGGCTGGTCGTCGACCCCGAGCGGTTCCCCGACGAGCGGGAGGAGATGCGCGCGGTCGGCATGGGAGCCGTCTACACGCGCACCACACACCGCGCGCCCCTGCGCCCCGAACCGCCCGCCGACGAGACCGACCTCCTCGCCACCTACTTCCACCCGTACGCGGAGGCGATGACCCGGGCCGTCGACGACCGCCTCGCGGCGACCGGCCGGGCCGTGATCATCGACGTCCACTCGTACCCGAGCCGCGCCCTGCCCTACGAGCTGCACGGCACGGACCCCCGCCCGGCCGTCTGCCTGGGCACCGACCCCTTCCACACCCCCGCTTCGCTCCTGGCGGCGGCCCGCGCGGCCTTCGCGCCGCTCGGCGGGATCGGCCTCGACACCCCGTTCGCCGGGACGTACGTGCCGCTGCGGCACTATGGCGAGGACGCCCGCGTCAGCGCCCTGATGCTGGAGCTGCGCCGCGACATCTACCTCGACGAACCCGTCACCCCGCACGACGGACTGGCCAGGGCGGCCGCCTGTCTCGCGGACCTGATCGACGCGGCGCGCCGGGGCGGCTGACAGGTTCCGCTGCCGTGGGTCACGGGGGAGGGGTCGTGCGGTTCATGAGGGAGAGGCTGTCACCGAGAGGGCGGAGGGTGGCCTTCGCCGGTCTGGCGTCGGTGCTCGTCGCGGTGGCGGCCACAGTCGTCGCGCAGCGTACGGGCGGGTCCGAAGACGGCCATCTCGCGGCGAACCGAGCCCAGTTGAAGCGGGCGTGCGGTGGCCCGCTGCGCTACCCGGACCTCGCGGACCGGGTACCGGATGCCGTGGCCGGGCGCGACCAGTACGGCACCGAGCTCGAACCGGGGCAGGAGAGCCGCTCGTCGGTGAACTGCGCTACCACGAGGAGCGCGGCCACGGCGAAGGACCGACCCGCGACCGACCGGCCCGACAGCGCACGGCTGACAGCCGGGTCGGCTGGACCAGGGCCGAACGCACGGAGGGGCGGGCCCTGTTCACCGTGCACGCCGGCGCGGTCGATGTGAGCGGCTCCGTGCGAAAGCCCCCTTCCGCGGCGGCGGCCCTGGCGGCGGAACGCACACTCCTCACCGCCTTCGCCGCCCGCTCCGCGAAGGCCCATGGCTGCTCGGCTCCCCGCAGGATCCCCGCGGGGTGAGGCCGCTCAGGCGCGCGGGACGGTGACGAGCGCCTCGGGGGTCAGGTCCGCGAGGGTCGGATAGCCGTCCACCGCCATGGTCAGATCGGCCTCGGCGAGCAGCGTGCGCAGGACGTGCGCCAGGCCGTCCTCGCCGCCGACCGCGAGGCCGTACGCGTACGGACGCCCGACGCCCACGGCCGTCGCACCCAGGGACAGCGCCTTGACGACGTCGGTGCCCGAGCGGATCCCGGAGTCGAAGAGGACCGGCATGCCGTCGGCGGCTTCGACGACACCGGGCAGCGCGTCGAGCGCGGGGAGCCCGCCGTTGGCCTGGCGGCCGCCGTGGTTGGAGCAGTAGATGCCGTCGACGCCGCCGTCCCTGGCCCGGCGCACGTCCTCGGGGTGGCAGATGCCCTTGAGGATCAGCGGCAGGTCGGTGAGCGAGCGCAGCCAGGGCAGGTCGTCCCAGGTGAGGGGGTTGCCGAAGAGGCCGACCCAGGTGGAGACGGTGTCCATCGGGTCGGTGCTCGGGACGAGGGCGCGGAACCGTGGGTCCGAGGTGTAGTTGGCCAGGCAATGGCCGCGCAGCTGCGGGAAGTTGGAGGTCGACAGGTCGCGCGGGCGCCAGCCGGTCACCCAGGTGTCCAGGGTGACGACGATGCCCTTGTACCCCGCGGCCTCGGCGCGCCTGACGAGGCTCTCGGCGAGCTCCCGGTCGGTCGGCGTGTACAGCTGGAAGAAGCCCGGGGTGTCCCCGAACTCGGCGGCCACGTCCTCCATCGGGTCCACCGACAGTGTCGAGGCGACCATCGGCACACCCGTGCGCGCCGCCGCCCGGGCCGTCGCCAGATCCCCGTGCCCGTCCTGGGCACACAGTCCGATCACCCCGACCGGCGCCATGAACAGGGGCGAGGGCAGCCGCAGCCCGAACAGGTCCACGGACAGGTCCCGTCGGGCCGCGCCGACCATCATGCGCGGCATCAGCCCGTACCGCTCGAACGCCCGCACATTGGCGCGCTGGGTGTGCTCGTCGCCCGCGCCGCCCGCCACGTACGACCACACGGACGCGGGCAGCGCCGCCCGCGCCCGCTCCTCCAGGGCGCCGAACTCCATCGGGAGGGTGGGGACGACACCGCGCAGTCCGTCGAGGTAGATCTCGTACTGGTAGTCGCCGAACTGCGGGCTCATCGCACACCTCGTCATCGAAGTCCTGAAGGGGAGACGCCGGATCCGGGAACCGGTCCGGCGTACCCCAATCTGCCAGCACTTCCGCGCCCGGCAAAGAGATCAGCCCACCTTGCGGGCGAACTCCAGCGAAGCCGTGAAGATCTCCTCCACTCCTTCCTCGCCGAGGCCGATCCAGCCGTGATTCGCCCCGGGAACGGTCCGCAGTTCGACCGGCGCGCCGGCCGCCCGCAGCGCGGCCGCAAGATCCTCGCCGTGCCCGCACGGGACCATCACGTCGTCCTCGCCGTGCACGATCAGGAAAGGCGGTGCGTCCGCGTGCGCCTGTCGCACCGGACTCGCGTCGGCGGCGAGCCCGGGGACGGTCGCGGGCGCGGCACCGAGCAGCAGGGCTTCCGGCGTGGCCGTACTGGCCGGGTCGAACGGCGGCCGCGCGGTCTCCAGATCCGCGGGCCCGTACCAGATGACGGCCCCCGCGAGCGGCGGCTCCGTGTGCGTGAGGGCGAGGAGCGAGGCCAGGTGGCCGCCCGCGGACTCACCCCACGCCACGGTGCGCAGGGGGTCGATGCCCAGCTCGTCCGCGCGTAGGCCCAGCCAGCGCAGTGCGGCGCGCAGGTCGTCCAGCGGAGCCGGGAAGGTCGCTTCCCCGCTGAGCCGGTAATCGACGCAGGCCACGGCGGAACCGGCCGCGGCGAGCCGCTCGAACGGGCCTGGCTCCCAGGGCCGGGTGTGCACGCCCATGTCGTCGCGGCGCCCCCGCCGCCACGCCCCGCCGTGCGCGAACAGCACCAGGGGTGCGGGCAGTTGGGCCTCCGGGCCGGGCAGCCACAGGTCGAGCTCCAGCGGCCGGCCGCCTTCCACGACACCGTAGGGGACGCCTCGCAGCACGCGGACCCCGGCCGCGCGACCGGCGGCCGGCGGCAGTGGCGCGACGTCCGGGTGCGGGGCGGCGATCAGGGCAAGCAGCTCACCCGGTGTCACGCGGTCCGCCACTGGTGGTCGGGGAGGAAGCGGACGTCGTACTCCTGCGGCACGGTGCCGAACTTGTGCGGCTCGGGGACGAACGGCCGGTGCGGCAGCCCGTGCTCCTCGGCCGGGGTGCCCAGGTTCTCGAAGAACCGCTCGAAGGTGCCGCCGGGACCGGCCGCGACGCCGACGACCTGCGTGTGGTGGCGCTCCATGCGGTAGGCGTGCGGGCAGTTCTTCGGTACGAAGCCGAAGTCGCCCGGCGTGAGCAGGCGTTCGGTCTGCTCGCCCTCGGTGTCCTCGACGAACAGGCGGACCGCGCCCTGCGTCACGTAGAAGACCTCGTACGTGTCGGCGTGCATGTGCGCCGGGATGATGTCGCCCTTGGGGCCCTCGCAGGTGAAGAAGTTGAAGGTGTTCTCGGTCTGCTCGCCGCCCGCGTAGACGGTGATCAGATCGCCGAACAGATGGGCCCGGTCGCCCTCGCCCTTCTCGATGAAATACGGCTTGCCCGGCTCGGGCGGGATGCGGGACGCGCCCCGGTAGCGTGTCGCGAACTCGATGGTCATGGCGTGCTCACCTTCGCTCTGTCAGGCTGCCTGACGACTTGTGTCAGGTAGCCTGACATGTGACGCGGGTGGCGGGCAAGTGTCCTGACCGAGACCGTGCGAGAGCGCGAGGAAAACGATGACCGGGACCCGACGAGATCTGCCGCAGCTGCTGGGCGAGGCCAGGCGCTGGTTCGAGGAAGGAATGCTCGCGGCGCTGGAGGGCGAGGGCGTTCCCGCGGTGACACCACCGCAGGTGCAGCTGTTCGCCGCGCTCGACGAGGACGGCACCACCGTGGCGGAGCTTGCCCGGCGGATGGGCGTCACGCGGCAGACCGTGCACCAGGCCGTGCACTCCCTGGTCGCCGGCGGACTCCTTGAGCAGGTGCCGGACCCCTCGTCGGCGCGGCAGCGGCTGATCCGCCGCACCGCCGAGGGGCTGCACGCCCATGAGCAGGCGCGCCGCGCCCTCGACCGGCTGGAGGAGCGGCTCGCCGACCGGATCGGCGCGGCGGCGGTCGCGGCGCTGCGGTCCGCCCTGGAGGAGCCGTGGGGCGAGCCGCCGGCTGCTCGGGTCAGTCGTCGACCGCGTCCGTGACCTTGCCCAGGTCCACGAACTTGAAGTTCGTGGAGGCGCGCTCGGGGTCGCCGGGCGCGTCGTGCCCGTCCTGGACGACCAGGAGGCCGTGCGGGTAGCGCCGGCCCAGCGGCGCGTTCAGCGCGGCCGCGCCGTCGCACTCCTCGGAGCCGTCGAGGGCCGCCGAGGCGGGGGCGACCCGGAATCCGCCCTCGTACTCGTTGCCGTCGGACGCCTCGCGGTCGTACGCCGCGAAGGTGTTGTCGCCCTGGCTGGAGGCGAGCAGCAGTCCGTCGCCGTCCTTCTCCGTGACCAGGGTCAGCCCCTCGACGTCGGCGGTGAGGTGTGTGCCGCCGAAACCGGGGTCGGTGCCCGCGGCGCACTCTTCGGTCGCCTCGTCGTAGGTGCCGGGGACCCCGTACTCGCGCACCGTGTCGACCAGCTTCGGCTTGCCGGTGAGGTCGGCGCGCAGCCGCCAGATGCCGACGTCCTCCTGCCCCGCGTACAGCGTGCCGTTCTCCGGGTCCACCACCATCCCCTCGACCTGCGGGAGTTCACCGGGTTCGGCGCACGGCGACCATGAAGTCCCGTTCGGCAGGCGGAAGGTGGAGGGCAGGTCGAGGGTGCGCAGCGGGCGGTAGCCGACGGTGCCGTTCGGCTGGGCGGTCAGCTCCAGCAGGGCGAGCCGGGTGCGCTCACGCCGGCTGACGAGCGCGAACGAGCGGCCCGTTGTCCGGTCGGTCCAGGTGGCCAGGCCGTAGGCGGTGCGCTGTGCGTTGACCTCTTCCTGGGACGACGAGAAGACCGTGGGCGCCTTCGGGTCGGTGACGTCCGTGAGCGGGCCGCCGGGGTGGTCGCGGTCGATGCGGTAGACGCGCAGCCGGTCGCTGCCGCGGTCCGTGGTGACGGCGAGGTCCGACAGGCGCGCGCTGTGCACCAGGTCGACGTTGTTGAACCGGCCGGGCGCGTCGTCCGGGCCCGGCGCGGCGGGCGCCGGCACCGACTGGACCTCGTGCGCGTCCAGGTCGTACACGCGCAGGCCGCCCTGCTTGGCGGTGGCGATGACGAGGCTGCGGTCCGGGTCCGCGCCGTTGCGCCAGATCGCGGGGTCGTCCGCGTCGGCGTCGCCGCCCGCCGCGTCGTCATGCAGGGCGACCGTCTCGGCGCGCGGTGTCACGGCGGGCAGCGGGGCGGCGGCCTGTACGGGGGCCGGGGCTGTCACGGCGAGTGCGGCGACGGCGGTGGCGATGACCGCCAGGGGCGTCCGGGCGATGACCACGAAGGGGCTCCTCAATGTCGGGAACATGACGACAGCATCGTGTGATCTTGGCGTGAGGACGGAGGGGGCGGAATGTGGCGCGGGCCGGTATGGCGGGTGAATTCGCGGTGTTCGGGCGGTAGTTGCCGGAACTGAGGTGCAGGGGGCGGAGTCGCGGGCGGCCGAATTCTCGGTCCGGGGGCCGTCGGGTGGCAGGAGCGGCGCCCAGGGCGCCCGCGGCCGGACGTCGGCGCCGCAGGGACCTCCGCATCGCCCCGATCCACCGAATCCACCCACCGTGGGTGAAATACCCGCGCAGCTTATGCAAACAAAATCGTTGACAATCTTGTTGGCCTAGATTTAGCGTCGACAGGCACTCACTCAGGGAGGGCAGATGCCGAAGGAAGCCCGTCCAGGCTCCGGAGAGCAGGCCAAGCAGTACGCGCTGGAGCGGTTGCGGCAGGCGATCCTGCGCGGCGAGATGTCACCGGCCCAGCGGCTGGTGGAGAACGAACTCGCCGAGCAGTACGACGTCACCCGCGCGAGCATCCGGGCAGCGCTGCTCGACCTCGCCGCCGAGGGGCTGGTCGAGCGGATCCGCAACCGCGGATCGCGAGTGCGCGTGGTCACGGTCGAGGAGGCCGTGGAGATCACGGAGTGCCGGATGGTGCTCGAAGGGCTCTGCGCGGCCCGGGCGGCGGTGGACGCCACGGACGTGCAGCTCGACGAGCTGACCGACCTGGGCAAGGCCATGTCCAAGGCGGTCGCCGACGGCGATCCGCTCTCCTACTCCGAGCTCAACCACGAACTGCACGCCCGTATCCGGGACATCTCCGGCCAGCAGACGGCCGTCGGTCTCCTGGAGCGGCTCAACGCCCAACTGGTGCGGCACCGCTTCCAGCTGGCGTTGCGCCCGGGGCGTCCGCAGCAGTCCCTGAGTGAGCACCTGGCAGTGATCGAGGCGATCCGCGCCAGGGATCCACAGGCGGCCGAACGGGCCGTCCGCGCCCACCTCAGCAGCGTGATCGACGCCCTGCGCGCCGGCTGACGCCGCCCGGGCGGGCGCACCCCTGTAGCCAAGGAGAAGCAGCATGACCAACGGCAACGCGCCCGCCGCCCCGCCACGATCGACACTGGTCGTCACCGCCCACGCGGGGGACTTCGTGTGGCGGGCGGGCGGTGCCATCGCGCTGGCCGCATCCCGGGGCGAGAAGGTCACCATCGCGTGCCTCACGTTCGGCGAGCGCGGCGAGTCCGCGAAGGCCTGGCGCGAGGGCAGGAAGCTCGACGAGATCAAGGCGATACGCCGCGACGAGGCCGAGCGCGCGGCCGCCGAACTCGGCGCCGAGGTCCGCTTCTTCGACGCCGGCGACTACCCCCTCGTCGTCACGGCCGAGCTGACCGACCGGCTCGTCACCGTCTACCGCGAGACCCAGCCCGACGTCGTCCTCACGCATCCGGTCGAGGACCCGTACAACGGCGACCACCCGGCCGCCAACCGGATGGCCCTGGAGGCCCGCGTCCTCGCGCAGGCCATCGGCTATCCCGGCGAGGGCGAGATCATCGGCGCCCCGCCCGTCTTCTACTTCGAGCCGCACCAGCCGGAGATGAGCGGGTTCAGGCCCGAGGTGCTGCTCGACATCACCGAGGTCTGGGCCACCAAGCGCAGGGCCATGGAGTGCCTGGCCGCACAGCGGCACCTGTGGGACTACTACACCGATCTCGCCGTGCGCCGCGGCGTCCAGCTCAAGCGCAACGCGGGACCGAACCTGGGCCTCGCCCACACCACCATGGCCGAGGCGTACATGCGCCCGTACCCGCAGATCGCGAAGGAGCTCGCCTGATGCCCGGCGTCATCGTCACCAACCCGCCCAAGGCCGAGACCAAGGACGTCGATGCGCTGGCCGGCTACGGCGTCGCCACCGTGCACGAGGCGATGGGCCGCACCGGACTGCTCGGCCACCACCTGCGCGCCAATCAGCGGGACACCCGCGTCGCGGGCACCGCGGTCACGGTCCTGTCCTGGCCCGGCGACAACCTCATGATCCACGCGGCGGTCGAGCAGTGCGGCGAGGGCGACATCCTCGTCGTCACCACCACCTCCCCGTCCACGGACGGCATGTTCGGCGAACTGTTCGCCACCGCGCTCAAGCAGCGCGGTGTGCGCGGAGTCGTCACGAACGCCGGTATCCGCGACACCGCCGAACTGCGGGAGATGGGTTTCCCCGCCTGGTCGGCCGCGGTGTCCGCGCAGGGCACCGTGAAGGCGACCGGCGGCAGCGTCAACGTCCCCGTCGTGATCGGCGGCGAGGTCATCCGCCCCGGCGACGTGATCGTCGCCGACGACGACGGTGTCGTGGTCGTATCCCGCGAGACGGCCCGCGAGGCCGCACAGAAGTCCCAGGCCCGCGAGGACAAGGAGGCCGCCACCCGCGCCGCCTTCCTGGAGGGCCAACTCGGCCTGGACCGCTACGGGTTGCGGCCCACGCTCGAGCGGCTCGGTGTCGAGTACCGCACCTACGAGGAGCACACGGGTTCTTCTGAGGCGGCCGGCTCATGACCGGTCCCGCGGAAGAGGTGCGCTGCATGCTCATGCGCGGCGGCACCTCCAAGGGCGCCTACTTCCTCGCCGGGGACCTGCCCGCCGAACCGGCCGCCCGCGACGACCTGTTGCTGCGCATCATGGGCAGCCCCGATCCGCGCCAGATCGACGGCCTGGGCGGCGCGCACCCCCTCACGAGCAAGGTCGCGGTCGTCACGCCCTCGACGGACCCCGCGGCCGACGTCGACTACCTGTTCCTCCAAGTCGGCGTCGACGAGCCCGAGGTGTCGGACCGTCAGAACTGCGGCAACCTCCTCGCCGGGGTCGGCCCGTTCGCCGTCGAACGCGGCCTGGTCGCACCCGGCGGGGAGGAGACCGCCGTCCGCATCCACATGGTCAACACCGGGGACCTCGCCACGGCGACGTTCCCGACCCCGGGCGGGCGCGTCGACTACACCGGTGACGCGGAGATCTCCGGCGTCCCCGGCGCCGCCGCCGCGGTCGTCATCGAATTCCCGCCCGGCAGCGGCCCGCTGCTGCCCACCGGCCACATCCGTGACACCGTCGCGGGCATCGAGGTGACCTGCGTGGACAACGGGATGCCGACCGTCCTCGTCCCCGCGGAGTCCCTGAAGGTCACCGGATACGAGGGTCCGAAGGAGCTGGAGGAGGACGCGGAGCTGACGGCACGGGTCCAGGAACTCCGGCTGGCAGCCGGTGAGTTGATGGGCCTCGGTGATGTCTCGACGACGACCGTGCCCAAGGTGAGCCTCCTCGCCCCGCCCCGGCACGGCGGCGCGGTCACCACCCGCACCTTCATCCCCGTACGCTGCCACACCTCGATCGGCGTCCTGGGCGCCGCGAGCGTGGCGGCGGGGCTCCGGATCGAGGGCAGCGTCGGCGCGCCCCTCGCGGCCCCACCCGCCGACGGCGACCGGCTCCGCGTCGAGCACCCCACCGGCTTCACCGACATCGAGAGCAGCCTCACCACCGGCCCCGACGGGCTGCCCCGCGCCCGCCGCACCGCCGTGGTCCGTACCGCCCGAAAGATCTTCGACGGCACCGTCTTCCCCCGGCCCGCCGTCCCGCCCCTGCCCGCACCCTCCGCATCCGAGCCCCCTTCAGGAGGTCCCCGATGACTCCGCCCCTCGGCGACATCGCCCACGTCGGCCACGCCCAGCTGTTCACCCCGGACCTGGACGCCAGCGTCGCCTTCTTCACCGACTTCCTGGGCCTCACCGTCAACGGCCAGGACGGCGACACCGTCTACCTGCGGACCTTCGACGACTACGAGCACCACAGTCTCGTCCTCACCGCCCGCGAGCAGCCCGGCCTCGGCCGGCTCGCCCTGCGCACCTCCAGCGAAGAGGCCCTCCAACGCCGGGTGAAGGCGGTCGAGGAAGCGGGCGGCACCGGCACGTGGGTCGAGGACGAACCCGGCCTCGGCAAGCTGTACGTCACCACCGACCCGGACGGCCACGAGCACGCCCTGTACTGGGAGAGCGAGCACTACCAGGCCCCCGACGGACTCAGGCCGGCCCTGAAGAACCAGCCGCAGGCCAAGCCCAACCGGGGCGTCGGCGTCCGCCGCCTCGACCACATCAACTTCCTCGCGGCCGACGTCCTCGCCAACGCCGAGTTCCAGCAGAACGTGCTCGGCGCCCGTCCCACGGAACAGATCCGGCTCGACACCGGCCGGGTCGCAGCCCGCTGGCTGACCTTCACGAACAAGTCGTACGACGTCGTCTACACCGAGGACTGGACCGGCAGCGAGGGCCGCCTGCACCACATCGCCTTCGCCACCGACACCCGCGAGGACATCCTGCGCGCCGCCGACCTCGCCATCGACTCCGGCGTCTTCATCGAGACGGGCCCGCACAAGCACGCCATCCAGCAGACGTTCTTCCTCTACGTCTACGAACCCGGCGGCAACCGCATCGAGTTGTGCAACCCGCTCACCCGCCTCGTCCTCGCGCCCGACTGGCCGCTCATCACCTGGACCGAGGCCGAACGCGCCAAGGGACAGGCCTGGGGCCTCAAGACCATCCAGTCGTTCCACACCCACGGCACCCCGCCTGTGCAGCCGCCTCCCGTCGAGGCCTGAGGCCTGAGGCCTGAGGTCGAGGCCTGAGCGAGACCCCGGGGGACTGTCACACGTCGCCCGGGGCCGAATTGTTTCTGAGATTGTCAACAAAAGTGTTGACGACAGGGTGCGCGACTTCTTAGCGTGCCGCTCACACCCCCCGCTCCGGCCGCCGCAAGGCCGTCCCCATCCACCGCTCCAGGGGCCCTCCTCCCCGGACGAGAGGAAACAACGATGTCCTCCTCTGTCACCCCGCCGACCGCGCGCCGCGGCGCGCGAATGGCCAGACTGGTCTTCGCCCTGTGCTGGCTCGCCGTCCTCTTCGACGGCCTCGACATGTTCATCTACGGCTCCGTGCTGCCGCACATGCTCGAGACGAAGGCGCTCGGCCTCGACCCGGACCAGGCCGGTGACCTCGGCAGCTACGCCACCTTCGGCATGCTGATAGGCGCCCTCACCGCGGGCACGGTCTGCGACCGCATCGGCCGCAAGAGGATGATGGTCGGCTGCGTCACCCTCTTCTCGCTGGCCTCGGCCCTCTGCGCGCTCGCCCCGAACGTCGCGACGTTCGGCCTCGGCCGCACCCTCGCCGGCCTCGGCCTCGGCGGACTGCTGCCCACCGCGATCACGATGGTCTCGGACTACGCCCCCCGCGGTCGCGGCGCGCTCATCGTCGGCGGCCTGATGACCGCCCACCACGCAGGCGGCATCCTCTCCGCGTACGTGGCCACGTGGGTGGTCGAACCCCTCGGCTGGCGCGCCGCGTTCTGGTTCTGCGTCATCCCGCTGCTGTTCGTGCCGGTGATCGCCAAGGTCATGCCCGAGTCCCTGAGCTTCCTCGTCGCCAGGGGCCGCACCGAAGAGGCCCGGCGGCTCTCCACCACGTACGACGTGGAACTGCCCGCCGTGAAGGCGCCGCGCCCGGACGGCGCCGGCCGCTGGGACGCGCTGACCGACCTGTTCCGCGCGAACCAATGGATCCAGACCCTGCTGTACTGGCTGGCCTCCTTCGGCGGCCTCCTCCTCGTCTACGGTGTCGCGACCTGGCTGCCCACCCTGATGCGCGCCGAGGGCTACGACCTCGGCTCCTCGCTGCAGTTCGTCGTCGTCTTCAACCTCGGCGGCATCATCGGCATGCTGCTCGCGGGCCGCGCCGCCGACCGCTTCGGCGCGCCGCGCATCTCCGCGGTCTGGTTCCTGCTCACGGCGGTCAGCGTCTACCTGCTGAGCATCCACATGGCGCTCGCGCTCACCTTCGTGGTGGTCTTCCTCGCGGGCGTCTTCCTCAACAGCGCGCAGACCATGATCTACGCGACGGTGTCGATCCGCTCCGCCCCCGAGAACCGTGCCACCGCGGTCGGCTGGACCTCCGGCATGGGCCGCTTCGGCGCCGTCTTCGGACCCTGGCTCGGCGGCCAGCTCCTCGCCTCCGGCAACGGCGACTGGGGCTTCACGGCGTTCGCCCTGACCGGTCTCTTCTCGATGGTCTTCATCGGTATCGCTTCCCTGCGCAAGGCGCAGCAGGCGCCGCGGCAGACGACGGACCTGCCGCTCCCGGCCGCGCACTGACACCGTCGGCCGACAGCAGTGCCGTGGCCCGGACCCGCACGGGGTTCCGGGCCACAACACTGTTGACGCATACGGCAGTTGGGCTACTTCACGCGGCCCGTAGCCTTGGCGACCCACGTGTGCCGCGCCTGTGTGCCCGTCGAGTCGATATCCTGCGGCACCATGACGCGCGCCTGGATACTGCCGATGTTGCTCGTGCTCTGTGGCTCGGCCGTCGCGACGGCGCTGACCCTTGGCGGGAGGCCCGCCGAGGCCGTAGTCCTCCTGCTGGTGTTCGTGCTGCTCGCAGCCGTGAACTCGCCCCTGATCCTCCCGAGGTCGGTCGGCGCGTCCGAAGCGCAGCGCCGCAGCGCGGTCGACGGCCGGCCGGGCTGCACGTACTGTCTGCGGCTGCGCCTCCGACTCGGCCGCGGCGCACGCCAGTTGCACTGGGTGAACATCTGGCGCGACCCGGCCGGAGCGGCAGCGGTGCGGGCGGTCAACGACGGCGACGAGACGGTGCCGACGGTCTTCGTCGCGGGCCGGCCATACGTGAACCCCGATCCCGCGTGGGTGCGCGAGCAGTTGTCCTCACCCGCGTAGGCGTGCGAGTCGGGCCCGGGCCGCGCTTCGGACCGGGTTCAACCGGCCCATAAGGCAGGGCTCTTGACCTCCGCGCTCAGTACCGTGCGCTCCATCCCGGCAGCGCGCCCGCCGAGGCGGCCGCGCACGGCACACCGGTCACTTCGTCGCGGGCCGGTCGCGCGTGAAGTCCGATCCCGCGTGGGTGCGCGGGCAGTTGGCCTCACCTGTGGAGGCGTGCGAGTCGGGCCCGGGCCGCGCTTCGGACCGGGCTAAATCAGACGGTAAGAGAGGCTGTTGACCTGCGCGCTCTGTCCCGGCAGAACACCCGCCGAGGCGACCGCGCACGGCACACCGGTCACTTCGTCGCGGGCCGGTCGCGCGTGAAGTCCGATCCCGCGTGGGTGCGCGGGCAGTTGGCCTCACCTGTGGAGGCGTGTGAGTCGGGCCCGGGCCGCGCTTCGGACCGGGCCCAATCAACGTTCTGCGACAGGGCTGCTGGCCCCCTCGTTCAGTGTCGCGCGCTCTGTCCCCGCAGCACCCCCGCCGAGACGACCGCGCCGAGTGCGCACAGCACTCCGGTCACGAGTACGGCGATGTGCACGCCGTTCATGAATGCCGCGTGGCTGCCCTCGGCCACTGCCGCCCTGAGCTGGGCGGGCATCGCGTCGGACACCGGTGCCGCGCCCATCGCCACGGCGTCCTTCGCTTCGGCGAGCCGGTCGGTCACCTGGTCCGGGACGCCGGCCGAGGTGAGCTCGGAGCCGAGGGTCGCGCCGACCCGGGCGCTGATCAGCGACATCAGTACGGACGTGCCGAGCGCGCCGCCCACCTGCAAGGCGGTGGCCTGCAGCCCGCCGGCCACTCCGCCGTCCTCGACCGGCGCGTTGCCCACGATCGCCGCGGACGACGCGGACATCACCATGCCGACGCCCAGGCCGAGCAGGATGAAGGGCGGCCACATCGCCGCGTACCCGGACTCGGCTCCCCAGTCGAGCATCAGGAACGAGGCGGCGCCCTGCAGCACCATGCCCAGCGGCATCGTCAGACGCGGTCCGAAGCGGTCGGTGAGCGCCGCGCCGAGCGGTGACGCGACGACGGACGCGAGGCTCAGCGGCAGCGTGCGGACACCTGCCTCGACCGGCGAGAACCCGCGCACGTTCTGCAGGTACAGCATCACGAAGAAGATCCCGCCGAGCAGCACGAAGAAGTTCAGCGCGGTGACGAAGGTGCCGACGCTCAGCGCCGAGCTGCGGAACAGCCGCATCGGCAGCAGCGGATGCGCGATCCGCGACTCGTACAGGCAGAACAGGACGAGCAGCACGAGGCCCGCGACGATCGCGCCCAGCGTGCCGGCCGAACTCCAGCCCCACGTCTCGCCCTTGACCACGCCGAACACCACGACCAGCATGCCGAGTGCGAGCAGTACGACGCCGAGCACGTCGAACTTCTGGCCGGCCGCCGCCGCGTTCCTGCTCTGCGGCAGGACGAGGACGCTGACGATCAGGGCGACGATGCCGACGGGCGCGTTGATGTAGAAGACGGACTCCCAGTTGACGTGCTCGACGAGCAGGCCGCCGACGATCGGGCCGAGCGCGGTCGACACCGAGGACACCATGGCCCAGATGCCGACCGCCATGCCGAACTTCCGCGGCGGGAACACCGCGCGCAGCAGTCCGAGTGTGTTCGGCATCAGCAGCGCGCCGAAGAAGCCCTGCGCGGCGCGGAAGGCGATGACGAGTTCGATGGAACCGGCCAGGCCGATGGCGACCGAGGCCAGCGTGAATCCGGTGACGCCGATCAGGTAGAAGGTGCGCCGGCCGAACCGGTCGCCGAGCTTGCCGCCGAGGATCAGGGCGGCGGCGAGGGCGAGCAGGTAGGAGTTCGTCACCCACTGCAGGTCGGCGGTGGAGGCGTTGAGGGAGCGGCCGATCTCCGGGTTGGCGAGCGCGACGACCGACCCGTCGAGCCCGACCATGAACAGGCCGAAGGCAACGGCGATCAGCGTCAGCCAGGGGTTGGCTCGCCGCCCCGTGGGCGCCGGGCCCGGTGGGGCCTGCACCTGGGCAGGGGAGGGGGCAACAGAAGAGGAGGGCATACGACTGCCTTGTCTGGTACGAGGTCCGACGAGCGGATGAGGGGAGGGCGCGTGCCGACGGGGGCACGGAAGCGCCCTGCTCCCGGCGGGCGGGGGCAGGGCGGAGGCGCGGCGGAGCTGCGGGGCGTCAGCCCGCGGTCGGCCGCAGCTGGGTGTCGAGCGAGTTCAGCGCGCCCAGGGCGGAGCCGAGCGCGTCCAGCTCGCCGCCGGTTAGATGCCGCAGCGCCTCGGCGAGATGGCGCCGGGCGATCCCTTCGGCCTCGGCGATGCGCTCACGGGCCACGGCGGTGGTGTGCAGATGGGCCACGCGCCGGTCCGCGGTGTCGCAGCGGCGCTCCAGGAGACCGGAGCGGGTGAGCTGCGAGACGAGCGCGCTGACATTGTTCGGCTGCATCAGCAGCTCGTGCGCCGCCTCGCGCACGGTGATGCCGTCCCGGTCCGCCACCAGACGGAGCAGGGCGATCTGCGCCTCGGGCAGCCGGTCGTGCGGGAAGTCCCCGAGGATCCGGCGGTCGAGGGTCCGGTGCAGCGTCGGCAGGGACGCCGCGAGCGCGGAGGCGACGCGGTCGATGTCCTTGCGGGCGGCACGAGAGGCGGGCATGACGGTGAGATTAGGTATGACGGCATAGGTATGTCAAAAGAGCTGTCCGGCCGGCGCCTCCCACCGGCGCCTCCCACCGGCGCCTCCCACCGGCGCCTCCCACCGGCGCCTCCCACCTGCGCCTGCGGACCCGTGGCCGCACTGTCGACTGCACCCGGGGGTCTACACGCATCGCACACGGCTCCTCCCCGGGTATGACACGCACCGCCCGCGCCTACCGCAGGCGTGGGTCCGGAGTCCGACTCAGAGGCTTACCCGAAGGCTTGCGGGAGCGGAGACGATGGAAGCCGATCCTGCCGACCGCCCTGACGTGCGACGACGCACTGTCGGGTAGTCGCTCCTGCCTCACAACTCCGACGGGAGCCCTTTTCGCCGTGGCTACGTTCCTGTACAAACTCGGGCGGCTGTCCTTCAGGCGCCGCCGCTATGTGGCTCTGCTGTGGGTGCTGCTGCTCGGCGGGATCGGCTTCGCGTCGTCGGCCGCGCCGGCCCCGCCCGCCGACTCGTTCTCGATGCCGGGCACCGAGGCGCAGAAGGCCTTCGACCTGCTCGACCAGAAGTTCCCCGCGGCCGGTGCCGAGGGGGCGACCGCCCGCGTCGTCATCCGCGCTCCCCAGGGCGAGAAGCTCACGGACCCGGCGCCCAAGGCCGACGTCCAGAAGCTGGTGACCGCCCTCGGCAAGGGCCCGCAGGTCTCCTCCGTCGCCGACCCGTACAAGGCGAACGCCGTCAGCAAGGACGGCACGACCGCCTACGCCTCCGTGGCGTACAAGGTCGCCTCGACCGAGCTCACCGACGAGGCGCACGACGCTCTCACCAAGGCGACCGACGACGCCCGCGCCGAGGGCTTCACCATCGAGTCCGGCGGCGACGCCGTAGAGGCCGAGCAGGAGATGGGCGGCAGCGCAGAGCTGATCGGTATCGCGATCTCCGCGGTCGTGCTGCTCGTCACGTTCGGCTCGCTGGTCGCCGCGGGCATGCCGCTGCTCACCGCGATCATCGGCGTCGGCATCGGCGTCTCGGGCATCGCGGCGCTCGGCAGCGTCCTGAACCTCTCCAGCACCACGTCCACGCTGGCGACGATGATCGGCCTCGCGGTCGGCATCGACTACGCCCTGTTCATCGTGAGCCGCTTCCGCGCCGAGATAGCCGAGGGCCGGGAGGGCGAGGAGGCGGCGGGCCGCGCGGTCGGCACCGCGGGTTCGGCGGTCGTCTTCGCCGGTCTGACGGTCGTCGTCGCCCTCGCGGGCCTGTCCGTGGTGAACATCCCGATCCTGACCAAGATGGGCATGGCCGCCGCGGCGACCGTCGCCATCTCCGTCCTCATCGCCCTCACCATGATCCCGGCCCTGCTCGGCTTCGCGGGCAAGAAGGTACTGCGCCGCAAGGACCGCAAGGCCGCCGTCCCCGCGCAGGGCGCCGCCGCCGGCAAGCCGAACCTGGGCACCCGCTGGTCCCGCTTCGTGATGCGCCGCCCGCTCACCGTCCTGCTCGTCGCCGTCCTCGGGCTCGGTGCCATCGCCGTCCCGGCCACCAGCCTCGAACTCGGCCTGCCCGACGAGGGCACGTCGGCTCCCGACAGCACGCAGCGCAAGGCGTACGACATGCTGTCCGAGTCCTTCGGCGCCGGCTTCAACGGCCCGCTGATGGTGACCGTCGACGGCAAGGGCGCGGCCGCCGCGGCCAAGTCGGTCGGCGCCTCGCTCACCAAGGTCGACGGGGTCGCCGCTGTCGCCCCGGCCCAGGTCAACGAGGCCGGCGACACCGCGATCATGTCGGTCGTCCCGACCACGGGCCCGAGCGACCACCAGACCGAGGAACTGGTCAAGACGATCCGCTCCGAGGCCAAGGCGTGGGAGGCGGACACCGACTCGGACGTCCTCGTCACCGGTCAGACGGCCATGACGATCGACTTCTCGCAGACCCTGAACAACGCGCTCGTGCCGTATCTGCTCCTCGTCGTCGGTCTGGCCTTCCTGCTCCTGATGCTGGTCTTCCGCTCGATCCTGGTCCCGCTCAAGGCGGCGCTCGGCTTCCTCCTGTCGGTGGCGGCGGCGCTCGGTGCCGTGGTCGCGGTGTTCCAGTGGGGCTGGCTCGCGGACATCGTGGGCGTCGACCAGCCGGGCCCGATCATGTCGATGATGCCGATCTTCATGATCGGCGTGGTCTTCGGCCTCGCGATGGACTACGAGGTGTTCCTCGTGACGCGGATGCGTGAGGCCTACGTCCACGGGGCGCGGCCGGGCGAGGCCATCGTGACCGGGTTCCGGCACGGCGGCCGGGTCGTCGCCGCCGCCGCGATCATCATGATCAGCGTCTTCTCCGGCTTCATCATGGAGAACAACGACATGATCAAGATGATGGGCTTCGGACTGGCCGTCGCCGTCCTGTTCGACGCGTTCGTGGTCCGCATGGCGATCGTGCCCGCGGTCATGGCGCTGCTCGGCAAGTCGGCCTGGTGGCTGCCCCGCTGGCTGGACAAGCTGCTGCCGAACGTCGATGTCGAGGGCGAGAAGCTCCAGAAGAACCTGACGGCGTCGCCGCCGGCCGAGGACGACCGGGAGCTGGAGCCCGTACGCGGCTGAGTCCCGCTCCATCCGTCGCACACGGGCCCGCTCCGATCCACCGGAGCGGGCCCGTCGCCGTCTGTCCACCCTTGCGTGGGCAGGCGGCGGTCACGTCGAACACACCCGCACAGTGCCGTGACCGCCGCCCGGACGCGCACACTCGGCAGGCCGCCGGGGCACATCCACAGACCTCAACTGCCGTGCCGGGCCCGGGGTGACGGGTAACCCGGCCATCCCCTCAAACGGTTGTCCGGTCGATTGGATGTGCCCCCGCGTCGCTAACGGGGGCCCGCCCCGGTCAGTACCCCGGAGACGACCGACGTGACGACCTTGCGGACCGCCGCCGCGTCCGGCGGACCCTCGTCCCCGCCGGTGAAGAGCAGATGTCCCGTACCGATGAGGGTGAGCGCCAGCGTGTCGATGTCGGCGTCCGGCGCGATCCGGCCCAACTCCCGTTCCGCGACCAGGTAGTCGACGACCATCGCGGTGGCCTGCGTGAGGATCGGGAGGCCGCGCTGCCCGGCCGCGCGCAACCGGGCACGCAGCCCGTCCCGGAACGTGATGAGGCCGACCATCGCCACGGCGGCCGGGGTGAACAGGTCGGTCAGGGCGTCGGTGAGGTGCCGGACGGCGGTGCCGGTGCCCGCGGACGCGCGCAGGGCGGAGGCGAGGGCGGAGATCCGGGACACGCGGTCGAGGACGAGTTCTGCCAGGAAGGCGTCGAAGTCGGCGAAGTGCCGGTGCAGCACGCCCTTGGCGCAGCCGGCCTCGGTGGTGACCGCCCGGCTGGTCAGCGCGCCCGCGCCGTCGCGCAGGAGCACGCGCTCGGCGGCGTCGAACAGTTGGGTGCGTACATCGCGCAGGGCCACACCGGTGGGCATGTGCGGCTCTCCTCTTGGTCGGCGGGACTGGAGCAACCGTAGACGAGAGAACGACCGTAGACCGAGTGGGCGACCGCCCATTAGAGTGGGCGCATGCCCACTCATCCTCGCGACGCCGAACTCTCGAACCCCGCCCGCGAACCGGTGAACGAACCGCACAAGGCCCGGCACATGGCCGAGTCCTTCGGCACGGACCCCGCGCGCTACGACCGGAGCCGCCCGCGCTACCCCGGTGCCCTGGTGCGGCGGATCGCCGCCTCGGCTCCCGGACCCGAACTCCTCGACGTCGGATGCGGCACCGGCATCGCCTCCCGCCAGTTCCGGGAGGCGGGCTGCACCGTCCTCGGCGTCGATGTCGACGCGCGCATGGCCGCGTTCGCACGCGATCAGGGATGCACGGTCGAGGTGGCCGCGTTCGAGACCTGGGACGCTGCGGGCCGCACCTTCGACGCGGTCGTCGCCGGACAGACCTGGCACTGGATCGACCCCGCGGCGGGAGCGGCGAAGGCCGCCGGGGTACTGCGCCCCGGCGGCCGGCTCGCCCTCTTCTGGAACGTGTACCGCCCCGCTCCCGACCTCGCGGAGGCCCTCCGCGAGGCCCACGAGCGCGCACTGCCCGACGCGCCCCGCAACCCCTGGGCGCGACCCGCCCTCGACGGGTACGCGGCGATCTTCGCCAAGGTGGCCGACGGTCTGCGCGCCGCGGGCGGTTTCGACGGGCCCGAGGAGTGGCGCTTCGACTGGGAGCACAGGTACACCCGCGACGAATGGCTGGAGCATGTGCGGACCACCGGCGACGCGGCGCACCGGACGCCGGAGCGGACGGCGGACCTGCTGGCGCGCACCGGCGCCGTGATCGACGACGCCGGTGGCGCGTTCACCATGCCGTACACCGCGGTGGTCGTCACGGCGGCGCGGAAGGACGCCCGTTGACCGTGTGAGGCCGCGCGGCCGGCGTCAGTCCGTGTACACCTCGGCCCGGTCGACGCTCACGAACGACGCCCCGGACGACCCGTTGCGCTCGCCCGTCACCCGGACCCGCAGCGTGTGCTTGCCGTTCGACAGGCGCGGGCTGAGGTACTGGAGCGTCTCGCCGGTACGGATCGCGTTGTAGTAGTCGACACGCTGTTCGGGGCCGCCGTCCACGCTGATCGCCGCGATGCCGTTGCCGGTGTCGCGGACGGAGAGCAGCGCGATCCGGGTGCCCGTGAAGGTGTACGTCGCGGTGTTCCCCGCCTGGTCGCTCCAGTGGTCGTCACTCCAGAAGCACTGCGTGGCACAGCCTGTCCCCGAGTTCCAGGTGCCGGTGTACGCGACGGTGCCGGCGCCGCTGGAGCGGCCGTCGTCGTTGATCCAGTAGTTGCCCGAGCCCGGGTCGCCCGAGGGCAGGTCCTGGGTCGCGCCCATGGCGAGGGGGACGCCGAGGTTCGGGCTGCCGTCCGCGTTCCAACTGATCTTCTGGGCACGGGTGGTGCGGTTGGTGTACGTGTTCGTCGAGGTGGTCTTGGCGTGGTAGATCAGCCAGTCCTGGGTGCCGTCGGGGGACTTGAAGAAGGCGTGGTGCCCGGGGCCGAACACGCCGTGGTCGTCGGCGCGGGAGAACACGGGACCGGCGTGCTGCGTCCAGTTGCCGGCGACGAGCGGATCGGCCCCGTTCGCCAGCGACATCATCCAGACCTGGTAGTCGGGCTTGCCGGTGTCACAGGCCGAGTACGTCATCCACGTACGGCCGTTGCGGTTCAGGAACTCGGGGCCCTCGCGGACCTCGGGGCAGCCCCCGGCGGCGTTGATCGCGGTCGCGTTGCCCGAGACGGTCCACGGGTTCGACAGCGGCGCGATGTTCAGGCCGTTGTGCTGATAGGCGTTGATGCCGCTGTACGCGAGGTAGAGGCGGCCGTTGACCTGGAGGATGCCCGGGTCGATGGCGAAGTCGTTCGCGTGGTTGGGCGGGACGAGCTTCGCCTTGAAGTGGTACGGGCCCGCCGGGTCGTCGCGCTCCGACTCCAGGACGTACAGGCGGTGATGGTCGTCCGTGCCGTCGTCGGCGGTGTAGTAGAGGTACCAGCGGTTGCCGGAGCGGTAGAACTCCGGCGCCCAGATGTGCTGGTTGCGCGTGGTGTCGGTGTCCGTCCAGACCGTGATCGGGTCGGCGTCGAGCAGTGTGGCCAGGGACGGCGAGCGCCACATCTTGATGCTGTCGCCCTGGGTCGTGGTGAGGTGGTAGGCCCCGTTCGCATAGGCCATGAACGGGTCGGGTCCCGTGTTGAGCGGATTGCGGAAAGTGCTCGAGGCGGCTGCGGCGGCGGGCGCCTGTCTCGCCGCGCCGGCCTGCGGCGCGCAGACCAGTCCGACGAGCAGCGCCAGGAGTGCGGTGACCAGAGCGGTACGGGGCCGGGTGCGCATGAGCGGCTCCTTACATCGATGTAAGTCTCACGGCTTCAGGACGGTAGGGAAGTGGCGCCGGGCTGTCAACGGGGCGCGTGGGCGGGTGAGTTGGCGGTCACCTCACTGGCCACCGAGGCCGGTGGTCGCCACGGACTTCACGATGTGCCGCTGGAAGAACACGAACACCACCACGAGCGGCAGCGCGGCGAGCACGGCCGACGCCATCGACTGCGCGTACTGGACGCCGTACGCGTCCTTCACCGAGGTGATGCCGACGGGCAGCGTCATCAGGGACGGGTCGGAGGTCGAGACGAACGGCCACAGGAAGTTGTTCCACGCGCCGATGAAGACGAAGATCGCCACGGCGGCGAGCATCGGCCGCGACAGCGGCAGCAGCACCGACCAGAAGATCCGCCAGTGCCCGGCGCCGTCGATCCTGGCGGCCTCCTCCAGCTCCTTGGGCAGCGAGTCGAAGTGCTTCTTCAGGATGAACACCATCACCGGCGCCACCGTCTGCGGCAGGATCACCGCCGCGTACGTGTCCAGCAGGTGCAGCGTCAGCATCTGCTGGAACCACGGCACGATCAGGATCTGCGGCGGCACCAGCACGGCCGCGATGGTGAGGACGAACAGCCAGCGGCGGCCGGCGAACACGGTGCGCGAGAAGGCGTATCCGGCCATCGCGGAGACCAGCACCGTGATCACGGTGACGGCGGCCGAGATGAGGAAGCTGTTGAGCATCCACAGCGGCAGGTCGCCGCGCTCCCACACAGTGCTGAACCCGTCGAGCGTGAGACCGTGCTTCGGCCACAGCCAGTGCAGCGGATCGCTCGCGTCCTGCTCGGACTTGAGGGCGGTCAGCAGCGCCCACGCCATCGGCAGCAGCCAGACCAGAGCGGCGACGGCGAGCACGGCGAGGGCGAGCACCCGGGCCGTGCGGCTCGCGCCGAGCGTGAGGTTCGTCTGCGACCGCTCGGGGCGCCGGGGCGCTCTCAACGGGCGTACGGGCTTGAGCACTTGCGGCTTGGGCGTGGGGCGGGAGGGGGCTTCGGTGGAGGTCATGGTCACTTCTCCCGGCGGCGGAGTACGGCGAACTGGACGGCGGAGGCGAGGACGACGAGGGCGAAGAAGATGTAGCTGATCGCCGAGGCGTAACCGAGCCGGTAACCGGTGAAGCCGACGTCGTAGATGTACTCGACGACGGGCCGCGTCGAGTTGTTCGGACCGCCCTTGGTGAGCAGATACACCTGGTCGAAGACCTTCAGGGACGCCAGGATCTGCAGGACCGTGATCACCACCGTGATCCGGCTCAGGCTCGGCAGCGTGATCGAGAACAGCCGCCGCCACGCCCCGGCGCCGTCGATCGCCGCGGCCTCGTAGAGGTGGTCGGGGATCGACTGGAGCGCGGCCAGGTACAGCAGGAAGTTGAAGCCGACCGTCCACCACAGGGTCGTCAGCGCGATCGCCCAGATGGCCACCGACTCATCGCTCAGCCAGGCGAGTTGGCCGAGGCCGAGCTTGTCCAGGAGATGGTTGTAGAGGCCGAGGTCGGGCTGGTACAGCCAGAGCCACAGCAGGCCGACGACGCCGACGGGCAGCAGGTACGGCGCGAAGAACGCGAGCCGCCAGACCCACTGTCCCGGCAGACCGGTGTGCACGAGCAGCGCCATGCCGAGCGCCACCACGACCAGCGGGACGGTCGAGATGAGCGTGAACAGGACGGTGTGCCAGAGCGCCTTCCACATCTCGGCGTCCTGGAACGCCTCGGTGAAGTTGTCGGCGCCGATGAACGACGGGGTGTGCGCGGACAGGGCCCGGTCGGTGAGGCTCATCCACAGTCCCTGGCCCAGCGGCCAGAGCATGAACACGGCGAACAGGATCAGGAAGGGCAGCGCGAAGAGCAGGCCGGGGGAGAGGAACCGCCGCACCGACAGGGCGCCTGGCCGGGGCGAGGCGTGAGGAGAGGACATCGTTGTGTCTCCTAGGGGGCGCGGCCGGTCAGGCCGGGCTGGGCTTGGCGAGGAAGGTGTTGAGGCGCCGCACCATCGCGCGCGCCGCACGGTCGGGGGAGAGACCGTCGAGCAGGGCCTGTTGGAGCACCTGCGACATGGCGTTCTGGAAGTCGGAACCGGCGCCGGCGAACCAGGCCTCCGGGTCGAGGACGACATGGTCCGCGGCCGCCTTGTAGTGCGCCTGCGGCAGCAGAGCGGCGTACTCCTTGGTGCGGGTGACCGGCGTGTACGCGGGGATGTGCCCCGCGGTCGCCCAGATCTGACCGGCCTTCAGGAGCGCGGCCACCGCACGGTGCGTACGGCGGCGGTGCTCGGCGTCGGGGTTCTCGCGGTGGGGCAGCACGAACGAGTGCGAGTCGGCGTACACGGCCGGAGTGCCGAAGACGGTGGGGAACGGGGCGGCGCCCACGTTCTTGTCCGCGGCCCGGTAGGTGCCCAGCTCCCACTCGCCCGACAGCATCATCGCGGTCTGCCGGTTGTTGAAGGCGGCCATGCCCGCGTTGTAGTCGAGCCGCTTGGGGTTCACCCGGCCGTCGACCAACTTGGCCATGAACGCGATGACTTCGGCCATCCGGTCCACGTCCACCTCGGCAGGGCCGCCCGGCGGCACCTTGAACGCGCCGCCCGTCTGCGTGTACAGGCCGTAGAACAGCCGCCAGCCCTGCGCGGTGTCGGTGACGTACCCGAACGAGATGCCCTGCTTCCCGGACGCCTTCGCCAGCTCCCTGCCGGCCGCGAGGAACTTGTCCGGCGAGGAGAACGCCTCCGCGTCCAGCGTGCCGTCCTTCGTCAGCAGCCCGGCTTTCTTCACCGGCTCCGGGTGGAAGAACACGATGAAGGGGTGGGTGTCGAGGGGGATCGCGTAGGTCTGCCCCTCGTACTGCGTACGCGACCACACGGCGTCGGTGAAGTCCTCGCGGTGGACGCCGTACTCGGCCAGCAGGTCCAGGTCCCACGGGTCGACCAGACCGGAGGGCGCGTAGCCCGCCAGGCGTGACATGTGGGAGACGGCCACGTCCGGGCCGCGGCCGCCGGCCGAGGCCATGGCGAGTTTCGTGTAGTAGGGGGTGCCCCACTCCAGGACGGTGCGTTCGATGCGCGTGCCCGGCATGTCGGGTCTCGCCGTGCGCACCATGTCGTTGAGCAGGCCGCCGTCGGCCCCGCTGAACAGGTCCCACAGGCGAACGGTCGAGTCGCCGGCCGCCAGCGCGCTGCCACAGCCGCTGAGTGCCCCGGCGCCGAGGACCGTGGTCCCGGCGGCGAGAGCGGCCGTCAACGCGCGTCGTCTGGTGAGTGCGGGGCGACCGACGGGTGCGGGTGTGCCGGTCATCTGGCTCCTTCCCCGGGTGACGGCGGCGGGTTGGACCGCCTCCGTCACCCCGGATATACATCGATGTAAATCGTGGATACGACGAAACTAGAGAGAGCCCTCGAAAGCCGCGGGACGGAGCTGGGCGGCCCGCAGCAGCGCGGTGTCGACCTTCTCGCCGCGGTCGAAGCCGTAGACGCCGTTGCGCTCCTGGAAGACGTCCGTGAGTTGGGTGTAGCAGTAGCCGAACATGTCCGGATCGTCGAGCAGTACGCCCGTCAGGCCGACGAAGCGGTCCACGAACTCCTGGGCGCTGCGCGGCCGTTCGCCGTAACCCCACGACTCGTCCCGGGCCTCGCCCGAGACCTCGGCCGCCGCCTGCGCGTCCCACCAGATGCCGCCGAACTCGCTGCAGAAGTACGGCTGTCCGGCGTACGGCACGGACCAGGCACGCCCGTCAGGACCGGTGTTGAGGTACGGCTTGTCCTCCGAGAGGCCCGCCATCGTCTTCGCGAACGCGGCCGGATCCTGCTCGTAGCAGTGCGAGTCGTAGACGTCGGTCTCCGGGACGCGGTGCGCGTAGCCGGATGCGTCGATGACCGGGCGGGTGCCGTCGGCCTGCTTGGTGGCCAGGAACATCGCGTGGGTGACGTCGTCGAGCTGGGTGATGCGGTCGTGCAGGTGCTGGTACGTCTCGTTGAGCGGGCACCAGCCGATGATCGAGGGGTGGGAGTAGTCCCGCTCCACGGCCTCCAGCCACTGCGTCACGTACGACGCGTCGGGGCGCTGGTTGTCGTCGCGGACGCCGACCTCGCAGCCCCAGTCGCCGAACTCGCCCCACACCAGGTAGCCGAGCCGGTCCGCGTGGTACAGGAACCGCTCCTCGAAGACCTTCTGGTGCAGCCGCGCCCCGTTGAAGCCGGCGGCGAGACCGAGTTCGATGTCGCGTACGAGAGCGGCGTCGCTCGGCGCGGTCATCAGGCCGTCCGGGTAGTACCCCTGGTCGAGCACGAGCCGCTGGAAGACGGGCTCGCCGTTCAGGAGCAGCCGCTTGCCGTCGACGGAGACCGAGCGCAGACCGGCGTAGGAGCGGACACGGTCCACCAACGCTCCCCCGGCGTCGAGGACTTCGAGGGTGAGGTCGTACAGGTGCGGGTCGTCCGGCGACCATACGCGCAGCCGGTTCGCGGGCATGACGAGGGCCAGGCGGGGCGTGAGGTCGAGGTCGGCGCGGGCCTCGGCCGTGACGACGACGCCGCTCTCGTCCGCCAGGGTCGCGCGGACCCGGTACCCCGGCGCGTTCCCGGTCAGGGGCAGCTCCAGGAAGAACGAACCCGAGGCCAGGTCGGGCGTGATGCGCGGCCGCTTCAGGGCCACGGTCCGCGGCACCGGCTCCATCCACACGGTCTGCCAGATGCCGGTGGTGCGGGTGTAGTGGCAGTGCGTGTTGGCGTACCAGGTGGCCTGCTTGCCGCGGGCCTGCGGGCCGTGGCGGCTGTCGCGGGCCCGCACCACGAGCGTCAAATCCCGCCCGGGTACGGCCACGTCGCCCAGGTCGGCGGTGAACGGGGTGAACCCGCCGCGGTGCCGCGCCACCTCGACGCCGTCCGCCCACACGGTGGTGTCGTGGTCCACGGCCCCGAAGTGCAGCAGCACCCTGGTCCCGCCGGCCGCGCTCCACTCCGCGGGCACCGTCACGGTCCGCCGGTACCAGACGGCCTCCAGGAAATCGGTGTCGCCGATCCCGGACAGCTCCGACTCCGGGCAGAACGGCACGGTGATCCGTCCGCTCAGCTCGGCTTCGCGCAGGCCGCGCTCGAGGCCGGTGTCGGCCCGGTCGATCTCGAACTGCCACTCGCCGTTGAGATTCAGCCAGGCCTCACGGGTGAACTGCGGCCGCGGGTACTCGGGCCGCGGCAGGGCCGTGGGGTGCGGGACGGGCATGGTGCTCCTTGCCTCAGGGTGCTGCTCCAGTCGAACTGAGGCTCATGGCACCATGGCGATTACATCGATGTAAATATCCGGGGCGGTGCGGAATCCGGCTCGAAACCGATTCGTGATGCTCGATACGATCGCGGGTGGCAGACGGAAGGAAAGAACAGCGTGGCGGCCAGACCCAGGATCAAGGACGTGGCGGAGTACGCGGGCGTCTCGCCCAAGACCGTCTCCAACGTGATCAACAACTTCGAGCACGTGTCGGACCGGACCCGCGAGGCCGTGCGCGAGGCCATCGACGCCCTCGGCTACCGCGTCAACATCGCGGGGCGCCAGCTCCGCCAGGGCCGCACCGGCATGATCACGCTCGCCGTCCCCGAACTCGACGTCGCGTACTTCTCCGAACTCGCCAGGCACGTGATGACCGAGGCCGACCGGCGGGGCCTGACCGTGCTGCTGCACCAGACCGGCGGCGTCCGCGAGCGCGAACTCGCCGCGCTGCACGGCTTCGACGCCCAGTTCACCGACGGCGTCATCCTCAGCCCGCTCGCGCTCCACCCCCGCGACCTCGCCACCCGCGACCGCAGGCTCCCGGTCGTGCTGCTCGGCGAGCGCCCCGCCGAGGGCAGCACCGACCACGTCGCCATCGACAACGTACGGGCGGCGCGCGAGGCCACCGAGCACCTACTGGCGCGCGGGCGGCGCCGCATCGCCGTCGTCGGCGGCACCGTGCGCGGCCGCCAGGGCACCGACCGGTTGCGCACCGACGGCTACCGCGAGGCGCTCAAGGCGGCCGGCGTCCCGTTCGACAGCGCCCTGGTGGTGCCGGTGGACGCGTACCACTGGAAGGACGGGGCGCGGGCCGCCGCCGCCCTCATGGACGCGGAGCCGCGCCCCGACGCGCTGCTCTGCCTCAACGACCACCTCGCCCTGGGCGCGCTGCGCGCCCTGCACGAGGGGGGCCGGAGCGTGCCCGGGGACCTGGACGTGGTCGGCTTCGACGACATCGAGGGCTCCCGCTTCAACGTGCCCAGCCTGACCACGGTCTCCCCGGACAAGAGCGAGATCGCCCGGGCCGCCGTCGAACTTCTGCTCGCCCGGATCGAGGAGCCGGCTGCCGGTCCGCTGCAGGACCATGTCGTGGGCCACGAGCTGAAGGTGCGGGAGAGCACCGGCGGCTGAGCGCCCGTCTTCGGCAGCGGCGAGATCAGTCCGCGAGGGGCTGGGTGAAGCGCAGCAGGTTGCCCGCGGGGTCGCGGAACGCGCAGTCGCGGACCCCGTAGAACTGGTCCATCGGCTCCTGCACCACATCGGCGCCCGCGTCGCTGATCCGTTTGAACGTGGCGTCGCAGTTCTCCGTCGTGAACAGCACGCCGCGCAGCAGCCCCTTGGCGAGGAGCTCCGACATGACCCGGCGGTCGTCCTCGGAGGCGTTCGGATCGGCCAGCGGCGGCTCCAGGACGACGCTCACGTCCGGCTGCGCCGGCGACCCGACCGTCACCCAGCGCATCCCCTCGTACCCGACGTCGTTGCGCACCTCGAGGCCCAGCACGTCGCGGTAGAACGCGATCGCCTTGTCGGGGTCGTCGACGGCGATGAAGCACGTGGAAAGCTTGATGTCGTCCATGGGACGCAGCCTACGACCGAGCGGCGGGCCCCGCGTCCCCGTTCCGCACAGGCCGCGTATGGATCTTCACGATGCAGGCCGGGATCATGACCGCGTCGTCGTGGTCGCGGGCCCGGTACACGCTCGGGGTCTCCCCGACCAGCTCGGTGAAGCGCGAACTGAACGAGCCCAGTGACGTACATCCGACGGCGAAGCAGACCTCGGTCACCGAGAGATCGCCGCGCCGCAGCAGCGCCTTGGCCCGCTCGATGCGTCGGGTCATCAGATAGCTGTACGGCGTCTCCCCGTACGCGGCGCGGAAGCTGCGCGAGAAGTGCCCCGGCGACATGAGCGCGACGCTCGCCAGCGCCGTGACGTCGAGCGGCTCGGCGTAGTCCCGGTCCATCAGGTCCCGGGCCCGCCGCAGCCGCACGAGATCGTCGAGCTCCTGCCTCTTCACCCCTCGAGTTTCCCACAGGGCGCGGGGCGGTGCGGGCGGCTAGGCATCCGCGACCCAGCTTCCGTGGAATCCCAGCGGGATCCGGCCGGGAAGGTGGACGCGGGCCAGGGGGCGGGCGGTGAAGTCCTGGGCGGAGAGGATCACGAGGTCGCTCGCGCCCCGGTCGGGGTCGTGGACGTAGGACAGGAGATATCCGTCGTCCTCGTCACGGGCGCCGCGCCGGGGGACGAACACCGGCTCGCTCGCCGCCGCGCCCCGCGGGAAGCGCTGCACCTGCCGACTGCCGCGCAACATGTCATGTTTCACGAGGCAGTTGGAGAACGTGCCGTCCGGGGGCACCCCGTCGACCGTCTCGTACGCGCGCCACATCTCGGCCGCGCTCGCCGCGTAACCGTAGCGGTGGCGACGGGAGACCAGGGCTTCGTTGACACGGGGAACTCCTGGGGCAGATCGTCCAGGCGGGTGCCGGTGACCCGGCCGGCCCGCAGGTCGACGACCCAGCGGTCGAGCGTCGGCGTGCCGGTCGTGGAGGGCCCGCCGTTGCCCCGGCCCGCCGCGTAGAACGGGGCGGGCATGGACGTGTACTCCAGGACCACCGTGTCGCCCTGGTCGTAGGCGTTGAGGGTGTGCGAGTAGAACACCGGGTCGATCTCGAACCAGCGGGTGGCGCCCCCGGCCCGCGGCATCACCCCGACCCGCATCGGATGGCCCTCGCTCCAGACATACGGCACCGGGACACCCGCCTCGGCCGCCGCCGCGTCGAACGTGACGGGCACGTCGACGACCACCACGTACTTCCCGGTGAGCGCGAAGTCGTGCATCATCGGCGCGCCCGCCACCGGGATCCGGTGCGACGCGGCGACCCGTCCGGTCCGGTCGATCATGATGTGCCGCACGTGGTCCCACGTCGGGTAGTACGCCACCGCGTGCAACTCGTCGGCCGTGGCGTCGTACTTGGTGTGCGCGGTGAACGCGCCGGTGAGCGTCGAGCGGAAGTCGTAGGGGCGCACGGTGGCCAGCTCGCCGTCCAGCTCGTAGGGCAGCGGCCCGCTCTCCTGCAGCGCCAGAATCCGTCCCTTGTACGGGATGACGTGCGTGTTGCACGCGAAGTCGTCCGGCGGCGCCTCGCCCGGATACGCCTCGCCCAGCTTCTTCGCCACCTGCGAGGAGCGCACCCAGCGGTTGCGGTACCACTCGGCGCGCCCGCCCCGCAGCCGCACGCCGTGCACCATGCCGTCGCCCAGCATCCAGTGGTGCGCACGCGGGTCCTCCAGGCCGAGCGCGTTGGGGCCGGTGCGCAGATAGCGTCCGTCGAGGTCGCGGGGGATGCGGCCGCTCACCTTCAGGTCGAAGGCCGTCAGCTCTTCGGTGACCGGGGCGAAGGCGCCCTCCAGGAACGGCAGCGAACCCGTGCCGCCCGCTGCCGGCCGCGCCGCGGCGACGGCGTCATGAGCGGGACCGAACCCGCCGACCACACTGCCCGCCGCCGCGAGCGCCGCACCGTGCAGAACCCTGCGTCGTGTAGGACCACTCATTGTCCGGCTCCCCGTCCGTCGATACGGCTACGGGACGAAATCCTGCTCCGGCGAAGACAGTTGGGGAGGAGGCCTGAGGCCCGGATCGGGGGTGTTCCCAGGGACACCCCCGGCGGCCGGACCGGCGCCGTCCGTGTGGCAGAGTGCGGCCGACGACCGAGGTACGGGGGAGCGGTGACGGACGACTCGACCAGGATGACCTGGGGCTTGATGATGGCGGCCCTGGGCGGGGGTCTCGGCGGTGTGCGGATGGTGACCCGCGCGGTCGGGCACGTGAGCGGGACCCGGCGCGAGGCGCGGGAGGCGCTGCACCGCCATGTGCTCGCCTTCGAGCCGAAACACCCGCTCAACCTGCAACGGCGTACGGTCTACGAGCACGGCGACGACGGGTACCTCGTGATCGCCGAGGGCATGACGCAGACCTTCGAGTACGAGTTCACGCTCGCCCGTGTCGTGCACGACACCCGGCCCGACATGCCGGTGGTGCCGCCGCAGCCGATGGCACCGCCGCCTCCCGTCGCGCCGCCGTACCAGTGACGCGGCAGGAGGCGCCGGTCAGCCGGCGACGGCCCGCAGCGCCGCGATCACAGCTTCGGTTCCGCGCTCCGCTTTGACGCGCGGGCAGCCCACGTTCAGGCGCAGGAAGCCGGGCGCGCCGTAGGCGGCTCCGGGCATCACGGCGACCTTCTGCGTCTCGATGAGCTCGCGCTGCAACGCCTCGTCGTCGACGCCCAGCGGCCGTACGTCGATCCAGGCGAGGTAACCCGCTTGCGGCGGCGCCCAGTTGAGTCCCGGGAACGCGGCGCCGAGCTGGTCGGCGACGGAGGCCAGATTGCCGCGGAGGTAGTCGCCCAGCGCGTCCAGCCAGCGGCCGCCCTCCCGGTACGCGGCGATGTGCCCGACGAGCGACAGCACGGCCGGAGACGAGAGGCCGTCCGCCTCCTTGAGGTGGCGCAGATACGCGTCGCGGCTCGCCGGATCGCCGATGATCCCGTAACTCCCGGTCAGCGCCGGGATGTTGAACGACTTCGACGCCGACGTGACGACCGCCCAGCGCGCTCCAGGACCGCCGTGCAGGGCCCACGGGCGGTGGACGTGGGGCGGGTGCGCGAGGTCGGCGTGGATCTCGTCGCTGATCACCGCCACGCCGTACCGTGCGCACAGGGCGGCCGTCCGGTCGAGTTCCTCCCGGGTCCAGACGTGGCCGGTGGGGTTGTGCGGCGAGCACAGCAGGAGGATCGCGGTGTCGGGCCGCGCCAGCAGTCGCTCCAGCGCGTCCCAGTCGCCCAACGGGCAGGCGAGCAGGCGCCGTTCGTGCGCGGCGATCGTCTTGGGGAACGCGTCGTACATCGGCGTGTGGACCACGACACCGTCCCCCGGCCGCGACCACAGGTGCAGCAGCCTGCCGATCTGGTAGACGACCGACGGACCGTAGACGATCGCGTCGGGGTCGACGGCGGTCCGGTGCCGGGAGCCGTACCAGTCGACGATCGCGGAGAGGAAGTCGGACTGGCGCCACCGGGAGTAGCCGAGCACGCCGTGATCCAGACGGCCGCGCAGCGCGCGCAGGACCTCGGGCGCCGTCTCGAAGTCCATGTCGGAGATGGTGAACGGCAGCAGATCCGGGACGCCGAAGCGGTCCTCGACGTAGTCCCACTGCGTGCACCAGGTGCCGTGCCGGTCCACGGGCGCGTCGAAGTCGTAGGCGGGGGGCGGGAGTCGCACGTTCAGTCCACCGGGACCATGGTGGCGAGCGCGTCCTTCACCGACTGCACCTGCGGGCCGATGACGACCTGGACGTTGTGGGCGTCGAGCTTGATGACGCCGACGGCGCCGAGCTTCTTGAGGCGTGGTTCGTCGACGAGTTCGGCGTCCGCGACGGTCATCCGCAGACGCGTGATGCAGTTGTCGAGCGACTGGATGTTGTCGGCGCCGCCGATCGCTCCGAGGATCGCCACCGCGTCGTACTTGCCGGCGACCAGTTGGCGGGGGATCGCGTCGGCGTCCGGTTCTTCGTCGGCCGCCTCCTCCGCGGGCTCGTCGCGGCCGGGCGTCTTGAGGTCGAAGCGGACGATGGCCCAGCGGAAGAGGAAGTAGTACGCGGCGAACCAGACGGCGGCGATCACCGGGACCAGGTACCACTTCGTGGTCGTGCCCTGGAGCACGCCGAAGACGAGCCAGTCGATGACGTTGCCGTCCGTGTTGCCGATGAACACGCCGAGGACGGCCGCCGTCAGGAAGCCGAGGCCGACCAGTACGGCGTGCAGGAGGTACAGCCACGGGGCGATGAAGAGGAAGAGGAACTCGAGTGGCTCGGTGATCCCGCCGACGACGCACGCGACGACGCCGGAGACGAGGAGCGCCTTGATCTCGGGCCGCATCGCCTTTTTCGCGCAGTGGTACATCGCGAGGGCCGCGCCCGGCAGTCCGCCGAGGTAGACCGCCATCTTCCCCTGGGACAGGAAGTGGGTGGCGTTCGTGACGGACGCGTTGGGCGCGTCCGAGCAGTTGAGCTGGGCGTAGAAGAGGTTCAGGGCGCCGGACACATGGTCGCCGCAGACGGTGCCGGAGCCGCCGACATCGGTGAAGCGGAACATCGCGACCAGGATGTGGTGCAGGCCGATCGGGCGCAGCAGCACCTCGCCCATGCCGAAGAAGAACGGACCGAAGACGCCCGTGTGCCCGATTCCCCGGCCCAGGTCGGTGATCCAGCCGTTGAACGTCGGCCACACCAGCGGGATCAGCAGACCGAGCACGCTGAGCGTGAGCGCCGAGACGATCGGCACGAAGCGCAGGCCGCCGAAGAAGGCCAGTGCGTCGGGCATCCGCTGGGTACGAAAGCGCCGGTGGAGGACGCTGACAACGATGCCAACGGCGACCGCGCCGAGCAGTCCCGTATCGATGGACTGGATGCCGATCACGTCGGCGATGCCGTAGTGGGCGATGGCGCGCTCGTCGTCGAAGTCGACGCCCTTGGCGGTGAGGTAGAAGTTCACCGCCAGGTTCATCGCGGCGAAGCCGACGAAACGGGAGAACGCGGCGACGCCCTTGTCCTCGCGGGCCAGGCCCAGCGGGATGGCTATCGCGAACATCACGGGCAGGAACTGGAAGGCGACGAGCCCGGTGTTGGCCATCCAGGTGAAGACGAGGTGGAAGCCCTCGCCGCGCAGGAAGGTCAGGTTGTCGGTGACGGCCTCGCTGGAGAGCGACGAGCCGATGCCCAGCATGATGCCGCAGAACGCGAGCAGGGCCACGGGGAGCATGAAAGTCTTGCCGAGCCCCTGGAGGAATTCCCAGAGTGCGGCCTTGGTCTTCTGCATGGGGGGTCTTTCGGCCTGGGCGGAAGGCGTGCGGGACGGATGAGATCACAGCAGGTGGGGGACTGTCCATGGGGTGCCCCGGCCACGGCGGACAGGTCGGTGGCAGGTGCGCCGGGCAATGGCCACCCGGCGGCCCTGTGCGCCGCCGTGTGCCTCAACCTCCGCTCCGGGCGCCCCGCGCCCTCTCTGCGCGTGCTGTGCGCCCCCCGTGCGGAGGTTCGCTCCGGGTGAGCGCCGGTGATAACGCTGGAGACATGGGCGCAGCGGTTGGGGTGATGAAAGGAATCGGCATGGCATCTCAGGCAGTTCTGGAGGCGGGCCGACTGTCCGCCATAGCGAAGATCCTCGACCGGGCGGGCGGCCATCTCAGCGCCGCGGTCCACGACGAGGCGGAGATACCCGGGGTCCAGTCGCTCCTCGCGCTCTCGCGCAGCGCGTCGTACGACGTGACCTGCGCGGTGCGGCACGCCGTCACCGGCGAACTCGGCCTGGCACAGCAGCACTTGGAGGCGGCCCGCACCGCCCCCGACAAGCACGAGGTGGCAGCCGCCGGCATGCCCCGCCCCCTGCCCGCCGGAGTGCGCACCGCGCTCCAGCTCCTGCGCGGCATCACGGGGTTCTTCAGCGCGGAGACGGAGGCCGCGTTCGTCCGGGCCCTGAGCGCGGACGGCAACGGGGGGCGCACGGGCGCCTGACGCGGCGCGGCCACATCGCGCGGGGCGCCGACGCTCCGCGCTGTCGCCGTTTCCTCCGAGTATTTTTCGCTGCCTGCTCGCGGTCTCGTGCGGGCGGCCCGTGGGGTCGAACTCGCCGCGTGGGCCGGGGAGCACCGCCGCGCGCCGGCCGTGCGCCGTGCTTGTCGCCGGCGTGGCGCGGCCGGGGATCCGTACGCGGAGGCGTCCGTACGCGCCGGTGAACTCGCCCGGCCGTGAAGTCCTCGCGATGAGCGCCGCTATGCCCGCGCTCCGGCCCCATCGGCGCGGCGGCCCGTGTGCCACCAGGACTGACCCGCCGCCGGTTGACCAGGGCGAGCACGGTTGCCGCGCCACGGGTGCCGGTGGCGCGTCGCAACGGATGCCTTGACAGGGTCACGACCGCTTGTATGGTCTAGTCCAAGCAGCAACGGCCGTTCCGCTTACGGAAGTTCGCCCTGCGTTCACGGGCGGACATTCCGCTGTCCCTTCGCGCCTCTTGGCCCCACCCACGAGAGGCCGGCCCGACCGCGCGCCCCCACATTCCGCGCTGTCGGGAAGACCTGCAGTGAAGGAGTACGTATGAACGCCAGAAGGAAGACGGCCGCGCTCATCGGCGCGGCGCTGGCCCCCGTCATCGCCGTCAGCCTGCCCGCCGGATCGGCGAGCGCGCACGGCTACATCTCGACCCCGCCCAGCCGTCAGGCGCAGTGCGCCGCGGGCACCGTGTCCTGCGGTGACATCACGTACGAACCGCAGAGCGTCGAGGGCCCGAAGGGGCTGACGAGTTGCAGCGGCGGCAACAGCCGGTTCGCCGAACTCGACGACGACTCCAAGGGCTGGGTCGCCACGTCCGTCCCGCGCAATGCCAGTTTCGAATGGAAGCTGACGGCCCAGCACGCCACCAGCACCTGGCAGTACTTCGTCGGCGGCCAGGAGATCGCCGAGTTCAATGACAACGGTGCCAAGCCCGGCGCCACGGTCACGCACCAGGTCGACTTCGGTTCGCTGACCGGCCGTCAGAAGGTGCTGGCCGTCTGGAACATCGCGGACACGACGAACGCGTTCTACGCCTGCATCGACGTGAACGTCGGCGGCTGACGCCCCCCGATCGGCGGCGCCGCGAGCCTTCCCCCCACGGCACGCATGCGCGTCATGGCTCGCGGCGCCGTACCCCCCACTTCTCCATCCGATTGGAGCACCCCCATGCGCCGTCGCATCCTCGCCCTGCTGACCGCCACCGCGTCAGCGGCCACCATCGGATCCCTTGCCCTGGCGGCACCCGCGTCCGCCGAGAAGACCGACGCCCAGGCCGACTTCGTCGTCACCCAGGCGCAGTTCGACCAGATGTTCCCGGGCCGGAACTCGTTCTACACGTACGAAGGGCTGAACGCCGCGCTCAGCGCCTACCCGGAGTTCACCGGTACGGGCAGTGACACGGTGCGCAAGCAGGAGGCCGCCGCCTTCCTCGCGAACGTCGGCCACGAAACGGGCGGCCTTGTCTACGTCGTCGAGCAGAACACCGCCAACTACCCGCACTACTGCGACACTTCGCAGTCGTACGGCTGCCCGGCGGGTACCGACAAGTACTACGGTCGCGGGCCCATCCAGCTCAGCTGGAACTTCAACTACAAGTCCGCGGGCGACGCTCTCGGCATCGACCTGCTCCACAACCCCGACCTCGTACAGAACGACGCGGCGGTCTCCTGGAAGACCGGCCTGTGGTACTGGAACACGCAGACCGGCCCCGGCACCATGACTCCGCACAACGCGATGGTCAACGGCGCCGGATTCGGGGAGACCATCCGCAGCATCAACGGCAGCCTGGAGTGCAACGGCGGCAATCCGTCGCAGGTCCAGAGCCGCGTCGACAACTACAAGAAGTTCTCGCAGATCCTCGGGGTCGACCCCGGTGCCAACCTGAACTGCTGACGGCGCATCAGGCCGGGTCGGCGTTCGTACGGACGACCGGCCCGGTCTCGGCGCGCACGCGCCCCGGGCGATTCGTCCAGGTGTGATGTGATCGACCACTATGAGCGCTCAGCCGGATTCCTCACGTGACACAGCCGACCTGTCGGACCGGACGGAGCAGAACCTCGCCGAGCACGCCGGCCATCTGCACCGCCGCCTCCCGGGCGCGACGGTCACCGCGACAGACGACCTCCTGATCGCCGACAGCGGTCTCGACGACGACACCTTCAACATCGTCGCCGCGGCCCGCTTCACCCCCGACACCGCCCAGGACCGGATCACCGAGACGATCACGGCTCTGGCCGCCACCGGCCGCCCCTTCTCCTGGTGGGCGGGGCCCGCCTCGACGCCGCCCGACCTCACGGCCCGGCTCACCGACGCCGGCCTGCCCGCGACCGAAACCGAGACGGCCATGTGGGCCGAGCTGACCGACACACTGCCCCAGCCCTACGTCGACGGCCTGGACGTGCACCCGGTGACCACGCCCGAGCGGCTCTCCGACTACGCCGCCGTCCTCGCCGCGAACTGGGAGCCGCCCGCCGGGACGGTCCGCAACTTCTTCCTGCGGACCGCGCCACAGGCCCTGGCGGCCGACTGCCCGGCCCGCTACCTGGTCGGCTACGCCGGGGGCCGCCCGGTCTGCTCGGCCGAGGTCTTCCTGCACGCGGGCGTCGCCGGGATCTACAACATCAGCACCCTCGCCGCCCACCGCCGTCGCGGCTACGGCGGCGCCATCACCCTCGCCGCCCTGCACACGGCCCGCCGCGGCGGTCACCCCCTCGCGGTGCTCCAGGCCTCCCCGGACGGCGAACCCGTCTACCGCCGGCTCGGCTTCCGGGCCTTCGGCCGCTTCACCGAACATGCCGTCGTCCCCGGAAGGGCGCCGTCCTCCGGCATCTAGACTGGGGCGTCGGTCTGCGCGGAAGGACGGAAACAGTGGCGGCAGGTTCACGAGGGTCGGCCGAGGCCGGGTTCAGCGACCCGTCCGCCGAGGTGCTCGACCAGGCGGCCGAGGCGTTCGGCCTGCTCGCCGCCCCCACGCGGCTGCACATGATGTGGGCCCTCGCCGGCGGCGAGTGCGACGTGACCGGGCTCGCCGAGCGGGTCGGCGGCGCGCTGCCCGCCGTCAGCCAGCACCTGTCCAAGCTCAAGCTCGCCGGCCTCGTACGGTCCCGCCGCGAAGGGCGCCGTCAGGTGTACTACGTAGACGACCCGGACGTCGTGACGGTGGTCCGGCTGATGGTCGGCCAGCTCACCGAGCGGGCCGAGCAGTCCGGCGCGTCGGTACGCCGGCTGCGCGGCGGCGGAGCCTGAGCGACGCGGTGTCCGTCCACGACCACGCCGTCTTCCGCACGGCCGAGGCCCCCGCCGTCGGCCCGGCCCCCGGTGACCTGTCCGCGCTGCAGGTGCTGCGCGCCCTGGACAGCACACCGCGCGGACTGACCGAGGCACAGGCGGGGGAGCGGCTGGCCCGCCGCGGAGCGAACACCGTGCCCGGCCGTCGTCCGCCTTCGAGGCCGGCGCGGCTGTGGCGGAGCCTGCGCGACCCGTTCACCGCCGTCCTGTTCTGCCTCGGCCTCGTCTCCGCCGTGGTCGCCGCGTGGGGCACCGCCTGTGTGATCCTCGCGCTGGTCGCCGTGAGCTGCGTGCTGCGGGCGCAGGGCGAGCACCGCGCCGACCGCTCCATGGACCGGCTGCGCGGACTCGTCGCCACCACCGCGAGCGTGCAGCGCCGCACCGCGTCCGGCGCCGCGCCGCGGGTCCGGGAGATCCCCGTCGACGACCTGGTCCCCGGCGACGTGGTCCGCCTCGCCCCCGGCGACCTGGTCCCCGCCGACGTACGCCTGCTCAGGGCCCGCGGCCTGACCGTGCACCAGGCGGCCCTGACCGGCGAATCCGCGCCGGTGCCCAAACAGCCGGTGGACCTGCCCGGCGCGGGCGACAGCGCGCACCTGCTCTTCCAGGGCAGCAGCATCGCCTCGGGCGCCGGCACCGGCGTCGTGGTGGCGACCGGCGCCGACACCCGCTTCGCCGCTGTGCGCACCGCCGGGCACGCACGGACGGGCTCCAGCGCCTTCGACCGTTCCGTGCACGGCATCTCCTGGGTGCTGATCCGCTTCATGCTGCTCACGCCGCCGCTCGTCCTGATGGCGAACGCGGCCCTGCGCGGCCGCGGCCTGGAGACCCTCCCGTTCGCGGTGGCCGTGGCGGTCGGCCTCACCCCGGAGATGCTGCCGGTCATCGTGACCACCTGTCTGGCCCGCGGCGCCTCCCTGCTCGCCCGCACCCACGGCGTCATCGTCCGACGGCTGCCCGCGCTGCACGACCTCGGCGCCGTCGACGTCCTGTGCGTCGACAAGACCGGCACGCTCACCCAGGACCGCCCCGTCGTCGACCCCGGCCGCACCGACGCCGAGGCCCTGCACTGGGCGGGCGCGTCGGCCTGGTGGACGCTGCAGACCGCGGAGCCCGCGGACCCCGACCCGCTCGACGAAGCCCTCCTGGCGGCCACGGGCCCCGACGACTGGGAGGCGTACGACGGTGTCGACGCACTCCCCTTCGATCCCGTACGCCGTCTCGCCACCGCCGTCGTACGGGAACCCGGCGTCCTGGGGACACACACCCTCGCGGTGAAGGGCGCGGCGCAGGAGGTCCTGGACCGCTGCGTGCTCGACGCGGACGAGCGTGCCGAACTGCTGCGCCGGGCCGCGGGCCGCGCGGCCGACGGGGTCCGTCTGCTGGCCATCGCCACCGCGCGGCGCCCCGCCCGCACCCGCGCCTACACCCCGGCCGACGAGCGGGGCCTGACCTTTCGCGGCTTCGTCGCCTTCCACGACGCCCCGGCCGACACCGCGCACGACGCCGTACGCGCCCTCACCGAGCGGGGCGTCACCGTCAAGGTCCTGACCGGCGACGACCCGGTGACGGCGGCCCGCGTCTGCCGCGACCTGGACATCGTGCCCGGGGACGTGACCACGGGCGAGCACATCAGGGACCTCACGGACGCGCGGCTCGGGGAGCTGGCCGCCCGCACCACCGTGTTCGCCCGCTGCGCCCCCGAGGACAAGGCCCGCGTCGTCACCGCCCTGCGCGCCCATGGCCGCACCACCGGCTACCTGGGCGACGGCGTCAACGATCTGCCCGCGCTGCGCGCCGCCGACGTCGGCATCTGCCCGCGCGACGGTGTCGGTGTGGCCCGCGAGAGTGCCGACGTCGTTCTCGCGGAGAAGGACCTCACGGCCATCGAGCACGCCGTCGTCGCGGGCCGGCACAGCAGCGCCAACATCGCCTCGTACCTGCGCATCACGCTCTCCTCGAACCTGGGCAACGTGATCGCGATGCTCGTGGCCGCGCTCCTGCTGCCCTTCCTGCCGATGCTCCCGGCGCAGGTCCTCGTGCAGAACCTGTGCTTCGACGGGGCGCAGCTCGCCCTCGCCCACGACCGCCCGGACCCGGCCGACCTGTGCCGCCCGACGGTGCTGCGGCCGCGCGCGTTCCTCCGTCTCATCACCGGATTCGGTGCCCTCGGCGCGCTCGCGGACCTCGCGACCTTCGGTGTACTCGCCCTGTGCCTGCCCGGCGCGCTCGACCTGAGCGACGAGGCCGCCTTCCACGGGGGCTGGTTCACCGAGAACCTGCTCACCCAGGCCCTCGTCATGCTCCTGCTGCGCACCGGCCGCCGCGCGGCCGAGGGCCGCACCCCGGGTCCCGTGCGCTGGGCGGCCACCGGCCTCGCGGTCATCGGCATCCTGCTTCCGCTCACTCCCCTCGGCCCGCTGCTGGGCATGACGGGCCTGCCCGTCGTCTACTACCTGCTGCTCGCCGCCGTCCTCGCGCTGTACGCGGCAGCGCTGCGGCGGGTGACGCACACATGTGCCCATGTCCTGACGCAGTAGGGACGTCGCGGGCGCGGGTAGGCGGTTCCCGAACGCACCCGACGCGGGGTGTGCGCGTCGAGCGAGGGGAAACAGCTGCTCATGCGGCGTCAAGTACGGCTGTGGCGACGGGGACTGACCGTCCTCGCCGTCTTCGCGGCAGCAGGCTGCTCGGCCACCGCGGACATGGGGAGCGACGGCGCGCCCGGTCCCGAACCCTCCCCGACGGCGTCGGCCGGCACCCTGCCCGGTCTGCCGACCGGGCAGGAGGCGCGCAAGGAACTGTCCGGGCTGGCCGTGGCGGCGCAGGGCTCGATGGCCGGCTACAGCCGCGACAAGTTTCCGCACTGGGCCGAGCAGGGCGACTCCTGCAGCACGCGTGAAGTGGTCCTGGAGCGGGACGGCAAGGACGTGCGCCGCGACGACGAGTGCCGCCCCCTGTCCGGGACATGGGCCGGCGTCTACGAGAACAAGTCGTTCACCGACCCCGAGGGCCTGGACATCGACCACACCGTTCCGCTCGCCAACGCCTGGCGCTCAGGCGCGCGTTCATGGACCGAAGAGCGGCGCAAGGCCTTCGCCAACGACCTGACCCACCCCCAGCTCCTGGCCGTCTCCGCCGCCACCAACCGCGCCAAGGGTGACCAGGGACCGGACGAGTGGCGGCCGCCCGCGAAGACGTACTGGTGCGTGTACGCGAGGTCGTGGGTGTCGGTGAAGACGACGTACGAGCTGTCCGTCACGGACGCGGAGAAGAGAGAGCTCGGCTCCATGCTGGGCACCTGTTCCCCATGAGCGGGCACGAGGAACTTCGGGACACGGTCCGGGCGGGCCCCGGCGGCGCCATGACCGATGAGGTCGGTGTGATCACCGGCGACGTCACCATCGCCACCACCCTCCTGCCCGACGGCCGGGCGCGCGTCGCCGTCCAGTACACGCGGGCCGAGGAGTGGTACACGCTCACCGGCACCCCCGTGGCGCTGCCGCCAGGCGGCCTCGCGGCCCTGCACGCCGACGCCCTCGGACGCGTCCGGCGCGGCGGCGGGGCCGCGTACTAGGAGCTGCTCTCGGGGCGCCCCGTGCTCCCGGCGCCTTCGGCGCTCTCCTCCTTCATCGCCTTCGTCTCGCTCTTCAGGATGCGCAGGGACTTGCCCAGGGAACGGGCGGTGTCCGGCAGCTTCTTCGAACCGAAGACCAGGATGATCACCAGCCCCAGGATGAGCAGGTGCCAGGGCTCCAGTGCGTTGCGGAACATAAGGGGCACTCCTTGTCGTGATCGCGCCTATGGGCACGGCGTGCGTACCGCATCCTCAGCATTACTTGCTACATTGCGCAACCGTACAACCCTGAGGGGACTTCGCACGTCACCTCCAGTAGGACGCAGAGGATGAGGGCACGTCGATGACGCAGACTCCCGAGGCACCGGCCGAGCGCACCCGCCGCAAGGGCCGGGCGGCGCGCGGCGACACGGGGCGCCGGGGCGCCCGCCGACGCCGACGCGGCAGGCTGCGGTTCGGCCTCGCGGCGGGCCTGGCCTTCCTCGTCCTGGTCACGGCCGGCGCGGGCTGGGTGTATCTGCGGCTGAGCGGCAACATCGACACGTTCGGCGCGGACGGAGTGTCCAAGAACCGCCCGGACGCCGACGCGTCCAAGGGCGAGAACGTCCTGGTCATCGGCACGGACGCGCGGACCGGCGGCAACAGCGAGCTCGGCGGCGGCGACAAGAGCGACGTCGGCCGCTCCGACACCGCGTTCCTGCTGCACGTCTACGCCGACCATGAACACGCGGTCGGGGTCTCCGTGCCCCGCGACACCCTGGTCACCATCCCGCCGTGCAAGCTCCCCGACGGAACATGGAGCGAGACCCGGACCGGGGTGATGTTCAACGCGGCCTACTCGACGGGGGAGACGGCCGAGGGCAATCCGGCGTGCACCCAGAACACCGTGGAGAAGCTGACCGGGCTGCGCGTCGACCACACCGTCGTCGTCGACTTCAAGGGCTTCTCGCAACTCACCGACGTGGTCGGCGGCGTGAAGGTCTGCCTCCCGCAGGACGTCTACCAGAACGACCTCAACCCGAACCGCGCCACCCGCGGCAAGCTCCTCTTCGAGAAGGGCGAGCAGACGGTCTCCGGGCAGCGGGCCCTCGACTACGTCCGCATCCGGCACGGCATCGGCGACGGCTCCGACATCGGCCGCATCAAACGCCAGCAGGCGTTCGTCTCCAGCCTCATCAAGAAGATCAAGGACGACGGGTTCACCCCCACCAAGCTGCTGCCGCTCGCCGACGCCGCCACCAAGTCGATGACCGTCGACCCCGGCCTCGGCTCGGCGGACAAGCTGCTGAAGTTCGCGATGACGCTGAAGGACGTGGACCTGCACAACACCAAATTCGTCACCATCCCCTGGAAGTACGACGGCGACCGCGTCGCCGTCGTACAGCCGGACGCCGACGCGTTGTGGGCCGCGCTCAAGGACGACCGCACCCTCGACGGAAAGGACGCCGGGGCCAAGAACGGCGGGAAGGCGGCCGCTTCGCCCACCCCCTCGCCCACCGTCCAAGAGGTCTCCGGTGCGGGCGTGTCCGTCGCCGTCTACAACGGCACCATGACCAAGGGCCTCGCCTCCACCGCCGCCGAGGCGCTGACCGACCACGACTTCACCGTCACCGGCACCGCCAACGCGGCCGCCCAGGACCACGCCACCACCACGATCGAGTACGGCCCCGGGCAGCGGACCGACGCCGAGGAAGTCGCCCGTCTCTTCCCCGACGCCGAGGTGCGGGCCGCGGACACGGAGGGCATCGCCGTCGTGCTGGGAGCGGACTACACCGGCAGCGCGTCCCCGTCACCGGCCCCCACGTCCGTCCCCTCCGGCGTGGCCGAGGACGCGCGCTCGGCCGACGAGGACCTCTGCTCCAACCTGTCCTACGGATGACCGCCGGGCAGTTCGGCGCGCACGGTGCGGGCCGCCGTGACCAGGGTCTCCAGGGAGGCCCGCACCTCCGGCCAGCCGCGGGTCTTCAGTCCGCAGTCCGGATTGACCCACAGCCGGGACGCCGGTACGGCCCGAAGTCCCTTGCGCAGCAGGCCGGTCACCTCGTCCGCGTCCGGCACACGGGGGGAGTGGATGTCGTACACGCCGGGCCCCGCCTCGCGCGGGTAGCCGTGCGCGGCCAGTTCGTACGCGACCTGCATGTGGGAGCGGGCCGCCTCCAGGCTGATGACATCGGCGTCGAGGTCGTCGATGGCCCCGACGATGTCACCGAACTCGGCGTAGCACATGTGCGTGTGGATCTGGGTGTCGGGACGCACGCCGCCGGTGGCGAGCCGGAACGCCTCGGTGGCCCACCGCAGATAGGCGGGCCGGTCGGCGGCCCGCAGCGGCAGCGTCTCGCGCAGGGCGGGCTCGTCGACCTGGATCACCGAGGTGCCGTTCGCCTCCAGGTCCCCGACCTCGTCGCGCAGGGCGAGCGCGACCTGGCGCGCGGTGTCGCCGAGCAGCTGGTCGTCGCGGACGAACGACCAGGCGAGCATGGTGACGGGCCCGGTGAGCATGCCCTTGACCGGGCGCGGGGTCAGTGACTGCGCGTACGTCGTCCAGCGCACCGTCATCGGTTCCGGCCGGGAGATGTCACCGGCCAGGATCGGCGGCCGCACGCAGCGGGTGCCGTAGGACTGCACCCAGCCGTGCCGCGTCGCCAGGTATCCGGTGAGCTGTTCGGCGAAGTACTGGACCATGTCGTTGCGTTCCGGCTCACCGTGCACGAGAACGTCGAGCCCGGCCTTCTCCTGGAAGGTGATGACCTCGCCGATCTCCGCCGCGATCCGCTCCTCGTACGCGGCCGTGCCGATCCGCCCGGCCCGCAAGTCCGCTCGTGCGGTACGCAGTTCACCGGTCTGCGGAAAGGAGCCGATGGTCGTGGTCGGCAGCAGGGGCAGGCCGAGATGGGCGCGCTGGGCCGCGGCCCGTTCGGGATATGACGTCGAGCGGCGCGTGCCGGCGTCCATGACGGCGGCGGCGCGGGCCCGCACGGCGGGGTCGCGGGTGATGGGGGAGGCGGCGCGGGAGGCCAAGTCGGCCCGGTTTGCGGCGAGTTCGGCGGTGATGGCACCCGTTCCCCGGGTCAGTCCCTTGGCGAGGGTGACCACCTCGGCCGTCTTCTGCCGGGCGAAGGACAGCCACCGCAGGATCTGCGGATCGAGGTCGCGTTCCCGCGCCGCGTCCAGCGGGACGTGGAGCAGTGAGCAGGAGGCGGCCACGTCGACCCGCTCGGCGAGCCCGAGCAGGGTGCCCAGTGTGGCGAGGGACTTCTCCAGGTCGTTCACCCAGATGTTGCGGCCGTCGACGACGCCGGCGACCAGCCGCTTGCCGGGCAGTCCGCCGGCCGCGGCGAGCGCGTCGAGGTTCGCGGCGGCCGGCCCGGTGAAGTCCAGGGCGAGCCCTTCGACGGGGGCCTTGGCCAGCACCGGGAGGGCGTCGCCGAGACGGTCGAAGTACGAGCCGATCAGCAGCTGCGGACGGTCCGTGAGCGAGCCGAGATCGCGGAACGCCCGCTCGGCTGCGTTCAGTTCGGCCGCGGTGCGGTCCTGGACGAGAGCGGGCTCGTCCAGCTGTACCCAGTCGGCTCCCGCGGCGCGCAGATCGGCGAGCACCCGCGCGTACACGGGCAGCAGCCGGTCCAGCAGGGTCAGCGGCACGAAGTCCGCGGCGACGCCCGGCGCGGGCTTGGCGAGCAGCAGGTAGGTGACGGGGCCGACGAGCACGGGCCGCGGCGTCAGCCCGAGCGCGAGAGCCTCGCGCACCTCCTGGACCTGCTTGGCGGAGTCGGCCGCGAACACCGTGTCAGGACCCAACTCCGGGACGAGATAGTGGTAGTTGGTGTCGAACCACTTGGTCATCTCCAGCGGCGCCACGTCCTGGGTGCCGCGGGCCATCGCGAAGTAGCCGTCGAGGGCGTCCGCGTCGACGGCGGCGCGATGGCGCGCGGGCACGGCCCCCACCATGACGGTCGTGTCCAGGACGTGGTCGTAGTACGAGAAGTCGCCGGCCGGGACCTCGTGGAGGCCGGCGTCCGCGAGGTCCTGCCAGTGTGTGCGGCGCAGTTCGGCGGCGGTGGCGCGCAGCGCGTCGGCGTCGACGCGGCCCTTCCAGTACCCCTCGACGGCCTTCTTCAGTTCCCGGTCGCGCCCCTGGCGCGGGTAGCCGTACACGGTGGCGCGCGCCGATCCGGCTGTGTTCCTGCTGGTCACGGAGATCTCCTTCGCGAGATGAATCCCTGAGATCCCGGCGACGGGACGAGAGACGCGAAGGGGTGACGGACCGGGCGGCCCGGACCGCCGCGAGAGGGCACGGTCGTCCGCCCGATATGTTCGCCGACCCGCCCTCGAGGTCGCCAGGATGTCCGCGCACGCGTCGTACGCACACGGGCAGTTGGCAGGTCTTCGGACTCGCGGGCACGCCTCGTGTCGTACGAGACATCTACTGGCCGTCGCTTCCCAGGCCCTTGGCGGGGCCCAGTGCTGATGACGGCGGTCGTTCCCACTCACCGCTGCGGGGCAGTCCCGGATTCCCACCGGGTTCCCTCTTGCGACGCATCCCGCCTGGCGGACGGGGCGAACCAGCTGCGTCGATCAGCGTACGGGGTCGCCCGCCGGTGCTCAATGCCGACCCGACGACGCCCCGGGCCGGCGCTACCAGGGGGCGGGCCAGGTGCCGGGGCCGCCGCCGCGCCAGTCGATCAGCGGGGACTCCGCCACGTCCGACGCGTCCACGTCGAGTCCGGCCCGGCGCAGGAACTCGGCGACGTCGCGCGGCTCGTGCGCGAGTCCGAGGATCTCGCCGTCCACGCGGACACGGCGCCCTCCGTCGGGCGAGGGCTGGTGGACGATGACCGGTTTGCTCATGCTCCCACCGTCCGGCGTGCCCGCCGCTTGCGCATCCTGAGACCCGGCGCCCCTGAGGCTGGGCGCATCAGGTGACCCGTCCCGCGTGGCGTCACACGTCGTGTGCGGGCCCTTTTCAGGATGGTCGCGTCAGGCGCCGGCGGTCGGCCGCGCACGGCTCGAACAGGAGAGAGAGCCCTGGTGGCCGTCGCCCTCGTCCGCAACGATCCCGCGCCCGCGACCCCGCCACGACAGCGGAACCGTCCACACGGGGACCCCGGCACCGCGGTCGCCGTCGCCGTACCGGCCGCCGTGATGGCGGCCGTGGGGACCTGGGGGCTCGACCGCGACGGGGTGTGGGGCGACGAAGGCGTCACGCTGCAGATGGCCCACCGCACGCTCCCCGAGATCGCCCGCCTGGTGTCGCACATCGACGCGGTGCACGGCCTCTACTACGCGCTGATGCACTTCGTCCTCGCCCCGTATCCGGGCGAAGTGCTGCTGCGGCTGCCCTCGGTGCTGGGAGCGACGCTGACAGCCGGCCTCGTGGGCCTGCTGGGCTCGCGGCTGGCGCGGCCCCGGGTCGGGCTGTGGGCGGGACTGCTGTACGCGGTGACCCCGTTCGTCGGCCGCTACGCACAGGAGGGCCGCTCCTACGCGTTGGTGGCCGCCGGTGTCCTGGCGGCGACCGTCGCGCTGACGCGTGCCGTGCACGAGGGCGGACGACGACGCTGGCCGGCATACGCGCTACTGCTCGTCGGAACAGGGTGGTTGCACGAGATGTCGGTACTCGCCCTGGCGGCGCACGCGTGCACGCTGTGCTGGGCCCGGGTGCCCTGGGCGGTGTGGCGGGCGTGGCTGGCGACGGTGGCCTGCGTGACGATCTCGCTGCTGCCGCTCCTCTTCGTCTCGCACGGGCAGAGCGCCCAGGTCGCCTGGCTGGACGTGCCCGGCAGGGAACAGGTGCGCGGCCTGGCGTACTCCTTCGCCGGCCCCACCGAAGCGGTGTGCGCCGTCGTGCTGGCGTTCGTGGCGGTGGGCGTCTGCGCGTCGCTTCCCCGCCGGGGGCGGCTGTCGTTGCGCGGGGTGGCGTTGCCGTTGGCGGTCGTGCCGCCCGCCGTGCTGCTGGGCATCTCGCAGTACCAGCCGCTCTACTACGACCGCTATCTGCTGTTCTGCCTGGCAGGCGTTCCGCTGCTCGCGGCCGCGGGCGCGGAACGGATCGTGCGGCTGGTGCCCGGGCCGAGGAGCCCTCGGCGCCCGGCCCCGGGCCTGCTGCTCGCGGCGGGCGGCGCGGTCGTGGTGGGGGTGTCGTTCCTCGCGCAACTGCCGGTGCATGAGCACGACCGCGGGCCGTCGGCGAGATCGGACGACCTGAGGGGCCTCGCGGTGCTGGCCGCGCGCGAACTGCGGCCGGGAGACGCGGTGCTGTTCGTGCCGTCACCGGGCGCCCGGCGCGCGGCCGCCGCCTACCCCGCCGACTTCCCGCACCTCCACGACGTCGCGCTGGCCCGCACGGGCCCGGAGGCGGGCGAACTGTACGACGCGGAGACACGGGCGGCGACGCTGACCCACCGGCTGCGGACGGTCGGCCGGGTGTGGGTGGTGATCGATCCGCGCGCCCTGAAGCCGGGCTGGACGCCCACGAGCCCGACGGACCGGACCAAGGTCGACGCCCTGCGACGGGACTTCGAACTGCGCGAGGAGCACACCACCCGGAGCGGCACGCTCCGGCTCTACGTGCGGCCCTAGGCGCCGTTTCTCGGATCGCCTGACGTGGCAGGGTTGTTGAGGTCAGG
>NZ_JBFAKV010000035.1:51261-72513 GCF_040655895.1 Streptomyces sp. NPDC050264 | reverse complement strand
GCTCGATACGCTCACGCGCCGTCAGCTTGCCCTTGGCACGCTGAGCCTCGGTCGCCCTGTCACTGGGTCCGCGCACGGCCTGCTCGCGGATCGCGTGCAGCTCGGCCACGCGCCCACGGGTGTCGGTGGGCTCGTCCCCGGGAGTGGAGGCGGTCTCGTCCAAAACGGTCATGTAGTGACCTTACGAAGCCGACCAAGGAAAACGGGCCGTCGACTTCGGACAGTCTCCGGCTCGTTTTCCTGGTGCCACTGAACAGAACCCGGGCCGCGTGCAGCTGAAGTTACTGCTCAGGCCCCCGTTGGCTTGTAGGGGTCACACAAAGATCGTGCGTGAGAGCCCCGTCACACTCCGCAGTGGATGCGCGATTTCCGGCTACAGGCCACACGCGTAGACCGCGCTCGCTCCCAGCTCTTCCTCGATGCGGATGAGCTGGTTGTACTTGGCCGTGCGGTCGGAGCGCGACAGGGAACCCGTCTTGATCTGTCCGCAGCCGGTGGCCACCGCCAGGTCCGCGATCGTCGTGTCCTCGGTCTCGCCCGAGCGGTGCGAGATGACCGTGGCCCAGCCGGCCCGGCGGGCCGCGGAGACGGTGCCGAGCGCCTCGGTCAGCGTACCGATCTGGTTGACCTTGACCAGCACCGCGTTGCCGACCCCGGTCCTGACGCCCTCCCTGACCAGCGCCTCGTTCGTGCAGAACACGTCGTCTCCGGTGAGCTGGCAGCGGTCTCCGACGCGGGCGGTCAGTTCCCGCCAGCCGTCGAGGTCGGTCTCCGCCATCGGGTCCTCGACGGAGATCACGGGGTAGGCGTCGATCAGCTTGGCCAGGTAGTCGACCTGGTCGGCCGAGGTGCGGCGGACGCCTTCGCCGGTGTACGCGTACACCCCGTCGCGGTAGAACTCCGAGGACGCCGGGTCCATGACGAGGCCGATGTCCGCGCCCGGACGGTATCCGGTGCGTTCGACGGCGGCCATGACGAAGTCGAGCGCCTCCTCTGCCGTACGCAGCGCGGGCGCGAAGCCGCCCTCGTCGCCGACGCCGGTGGAGTGGCCGGCGGCGAGGAGGTCGCGGCGCAGTGTGTGGAAGACCTCCGAGCCCATCCGGACGGCCTCGGCGAAGGTCGTCGCGCCGACCGGCGCGATCATGAATTCCTGGAAGTCCAGCGGATTGTCGGCGTGGGCGCCGCCGTTGACGATGTTCATCATCGGCATGGGCAGGACGCGGGCGTCGGCCCCGCCGAGGTAGCGGTACAGGGGCAGCCGGTGGGCGGCCGCGGCGGCCTTGGCGGCGGCGAGCGAGACGCCGAGCAGGGCGTTGGCGCCGAGCCGGGACTTGGCGGGGGTGCCGTCGAGGGCGATCAGGGCGGCGTCGAGACCGGCCTGGTCGTCGGCGTCGCGCCCGGTGATCGCGGCCGCGATCTCGCCCTTCACGTGGGCGACCGCCCGGTCGACGCCCTTGCCGTGCCAGCGCCCCGCGTCACCGTCGCGCAGTTCCACGGCTTCGCGGGCGCCGGTGGAGGCGCCGGAGGGGACGGTGGCGCGGCCCAGGGAGCCGTCGGCGAGGACGACGTCGACCTCGACGGTGGGGTTGCCGCGGCTGTCGATGACGGTGCGGGCGGTGACGGAACGGACGGCGGTGTCCTGAACGACGGACTCAACTGCCGGTGCGGGCATGGGAGTTCCTTCCCTTGTCACGTGCCGGGCCACGGCTGCGACGACGCTGGCGCTGAGCCCGACGGAAAAGAACTCTACAGCACAGCTGTTCAGTTCAGCTGTTCAGTTGTGCTGTTCACCCATGCTGTTCAGTCTTGCTGTGCAGCGCGGTCCGGCAGGTCGGCCGAGCGGTTTCGCTGGATACCGGCGGGTTAAAGTTCCGTATGCCCACCCCGGAATCCGCCGCCGTCGCCGCCGAACTGCGTACCGCGATGGGCAAGCTCACGCGGCGCGTGAAGCACGAGGACCGGATTCCGCTCGGGCAGGTCGCCGTGCTCGGCGTCCTGGACCGGGACGGCGCGATGACCACCAGCGACCTCGCCACGGACCAGCGCGTACGCCCCCAGTCGATGGCCCGCGCCGTGGGCCTGCTGATGGAGCAGGGCCTGATCACCCGCCGCCCCCACCCCACGGACGGCCGCAAGCACCTGGTGGAGCTGACCGGCGCCGGACGGGCCGCGCTCGAGACGGAGCGCGGCCGCCGGGCCGGCTGGCTCGCCCAGGCCATCGAGGCCGAACTCACCGGCGAGGAGCGGGAGTTGCTGGCGCGCGGCGCCGCGCTCATGGAGCGTCTCGCCGCGCGCTAGCCTCTCGCGCCCTCAGCAGCCGCCGCAGTTGTAGTAGAGGACGTCCCAGTGGTTGCCCTCGTCGGCGTAGATGTTGCCGGAGCCCGACTTGTACTGGGGTGCGCCGTCACCGCGCAGCCCGATGTAGGTGAAGGCGCTCTTGATGTAGTTCGTGACGCAGGTGTTCTTGCCGAAGTCGAGTTTGTAGCCGTTCCAGTGCGAGTACGTGCCGCTCGCGTGGCCGGTCTCGGTGCCGCCGGTGATGTTGAGTGCGCAGCCGGTGGCGCCCTTGAGGGTCTGGGCTCCCTGGGCGGTGGCGAGGTTGAGCTGGTCGAAGGACGTACAGGTCGGGTTGTTGCGGTTCGAGCAGCCACCCGAGGACGACCAGGTGACGCCGGCCGAGCTGAACATCGAGGTCGCGGTGGCGTGGCTGATCTTGGTGACGGCGAAGGCGTCGGTCGCGGAGGCGAGGACGCCGAAGCCCGGGGCGGCGAGGGTGCCGGTGGCGAGCGCGAGCGCGGTGAGGGCCGAGCGGATGCGCATGGGGGTTCCCTTCCTGCTGTTGACCGTGCTGACCGTGCTGACTGTGAGACGGCTGTGGTGCAGGTGGAGCAAGGGAATGGTGCCCGGTTCTACGCGCGTCCGGAAGAGCGCCTACGTGATCCGCGAGACGCGAACAGGGTGTAATCGGAGAGACACGCTGCGGATGATGTTGAAGGTTGAACATTATCGCGCTAGAGTCGTTCCTGTTGATGGTTCAACTTTCAACATCACACCGGCACCCACCGTGCCGCCCGTCCCCCAAGGAGCACGTCATGGGCATCTTCGGCCGCAAGAGCGAGACCACCGAGACCGGCACCGCGACCACCGCCGCGGTCGGCCCCGACCTGGCCGCTGTCACCGGCGACTACACGGTCGACCCCGCGCACACGACACTCGGCTTCGTCGCCCGGCACGCCATGGTGACGAACGTGAAGGGCAGCTTCTCGGACTTCACCGGCGCGCTGCACCTCGACGGCGAGGACCCGAGCAAGTCCACCGCCTCGTTCGACGTGCAGATGGCGAGCATCGACACGGGCAACGCCGACCGTGACGGTCACCTGAAGAGCGCCGACTTCTTCAAGATCGACGAGTTCCCGACGATGACGTTCCGCTCGACGTCCGTCGAGGCGCTGGGCGGCGACGACTACCGCATCACCGGCGACCTGTCGATCCTGGGCACGACCAAGCCGCTCACCATCGACCTGGAGTACAACGGCTCGGCGAAGGACCCGTTCGGCAACGAGCGCGCCGGCTTCGAGGGCAAGGCCGAGATCCTGCGCTCCGCGTGGGGCCTGTCCTGGAACGCGGCACTGGAGACCGGTGGCGTCCTCGTCTCCGACAAGATCAAGCTGGCCTTCGACATCTCGGCGATCAAGAACGCCTGACCCTGCCGGAGAGTTCAGCGAGTTGGGGCGGCCACGAGTTGCGTGGCCGCCAACTCGGCATACAGGGAATCGCGTTCGAGCAGTTCGGCGTGGGTTCCCTGAGCGCGTGCGCGGCCCTTCTCCAGTACGACGATGCGGTCCGCGTCGACGACCGTGGACAGCCGGTGCGCGATGACCAGCACGGTGGTGTCCGTGCCCAGGTCCCGGATGACCTCGCGCAGGTGGTGTTCGTTGACCGCGTCCAGGTTGGCGGTGACCTCGTCGAGCAGGAGCAGGCGGGGGCGGCGGAGCAGCGCCCGTGCTATCGCGACGCGCTGACGCTCGCCGCCCGAGAGCAGTGCCCCGCGGTGGCCGACGGGGGTGTCGAGGCCGGCCGGGAGCCGGGCCACCAGATCGTCGAGGCGGGTGCGGGACACCGCCTGACGCACCTCGTCCCGCGTCGCCTCCGGGGCCGCGTAGAGCAGGTTGTCGCGCAGGGTGCCCGCGAGGACGGGCGCGTCCTGTTCCACGTAGCCGAGCGTCGCGCGCAAGGTGGGCAGCGGCCAGTCGCGGACGGAGCGGCCGTCGAGCGTGAGGCTGCCGGAGTCGTGGTCGTAGAACCGTTCCAGCAGGGCGAAGACCGTGGACTTGCCGGCGCCGGACGGGCCGACGAGCGCGGTGAGGCCGCCGGCCGGGGCGTCGAAGGTGACTCCGTCGTGCGCGGGGGCGCGAGTGTCGTCGTACCGGAACACGACGTCATGGAACGCGACGCGAGCGGGCCCGGACGTCAACTCCCCTGCTGTGAGGCTCTGTTGCTCCCCCGGCAGCTCCTCGATCTCCGAGATGCGGGCGATCGCCGCGAGGCCGCTGTTGAGGCCGACCCAGCCTTCCGTCAGCTGGCCCAGGGGCGCGACGAGATAGAACAGGTACAGCAGGAACGCGATCAGCGTGGCGATGTCGAGCGCGCCGGACGCGACGCGCGCGCCGCCCACCCCGAGCACGCACAGGAACGCCACCTGCACCGACATCAGCATCGACACGTCGGAGACGGACGTCCAGCGGGCGACCGTGAGGCCCCGGTCGTGCGCGCGGCGCGCGGCGGCGGTGACGGCGCGCTCCTCGCGGCGCTCGGCGCCGTTCGCCTTGACCGTGCGAAACGACTGGAGCGCCCGGTCGAGCCGTGAGCCCAGCTCGCCGACGGCTTCCTGGGCCTCGGTCTGGGCGCGGCGGATGCGCGGCATGAGCAGGGCGAGGGCGCCCGCTATCACGGCGAGGACGAGCAGGGTCGCGCCGAGCAGGACCAGGTCCATGATCCCCATGAGGACGACCGTGCCGGTCAGGGTCAGCGCGCCGCCCGCGGATTCGACGAGGCTGCGCGAGAGGACCGTGCGCAGGAGCGTGGTGTCGCCGGTGGCGCGGGTGAGCAGGTCGCCGGGGGTGAGCCGGTCGACGGAGGCGACCTTGAGACGCAGCATGCGGGCGACGAGGCGCTGCCGGGCGCCGAGCACGATGGCCTCGCCGGTGCGGGCCATGAGGTAGGTGCCGCCCGCGGTGAGCACCGCCCCCGCGAGCACGACGAGCGTGAGCAGCAGCAGGGCGGGGGCGGGCGAACGGTCCTCGGCGAACGCCCGCACCGCGCGCTGGGCCATGACCGGCATGGCGAGCCCGGCCCCGGACCCGGCGAGCGCGAGGACCGCGCCGAGGATCAGGGGGCGGGCGTGCGGGCGGGCGTGGGTAAGGAGGTGGCGCGGGCCTGCCGGGGGCCGGGCGGTTTCGTCGGGCCGCCGGGGTGGGTCAGCGGGCATGCGTGTCGGCTTCCCCGGCCGGGGCGGTCGTGGCGGCCTGCTGCGGTGGCACCGTGATCAAGGGGCGGTACTCGTGCGGCTCCGCTCGTTCGCCGACCAGCCGGTTCTCCGCCTCCACCCAGGCGTGCGGTGCGAACGGGGGTGCGGCGCGGACGCCCGCGAGCCAGGTGGGCCAGGTGCCCGACGTGCGGCACAGGAGGGCGATGGCGACCGAGCGCGGGAGGCAGCCGTACCAGCCCGCACAGCGGCGGCTCGCCGTCACGACCGACTCGTACGCGGCGAGCGCCGTGGCGTACGGGGCGGGGCGGGCCCCGCGGCTGAGGAAGGTGAGGAGACGGCGCAGCCGGTCCGGGCGCAGGCGGGCGACGAGGAGGGCGACGGCGATGGCGGCGCGTACGCGCGGGCCCCGGGGCGCCCCGCGGCCGGGCATCGTCATCTCGGTGCTCATGGCGTGGCCATCTTCGCCTCGACGAGCTGCCGGGTGAGGTCGGCGACATCGGCCTCGGCACGGGCCTGGTCGACGTCGAAGGCGGCGACGAGCCGTTCGACGGCGGTCCGCGGGCCGTGGCCCTCGGCGATGGCGGTCACGACGACGGTACCGGCCTCGTTCAACTGCCAATAGGTGCCGGCACGTTGGTCCAGGAGCACGCCGCCGAACTCGGTGCTGGTGACCGCGATGCCGTCTCTGAGCTTCATTGGGTCAGTGCCTCTCTTCGCGATGGCGCGTGGGCGGCGCGCAGCCACATCTCGCAGGCGACCGCCGGGTCGATGGAGTGCCGGGTGTGCAGGGGCGCGTACGGGTCCACGGCGAGGGCGTCCAGCTGCCGGGCGTCGACGAGACCGAGGGCGGCCAGGCCGGAAGCGCCCGGGCCCCACAACTCCCGCAGCGCGTCCGCGTGTTGGGCCAGGCCTTGGATGTGGTCGCCGTTCATGTGGTCCTTGGTGGTGCGGGCGAGCAGCGGTGCGGGCACGGTGTCGCGGACGGCTTCGACGAGCAGTGGCTTGTAGCGCGCGGGGTCGATGCGGTCCGTGAGGCGTACGGCGAGGGTCGCCTCGATGACGTGGTCGGCGTACAGCGGGGCGGCGACGGGCAGGCCGAGTTCCAGGCCGTACTCCTCCATGGCCTGGAAGTGGCGGGCGCCGATGCGGATGGTGTCGAGGTCGAGGTGGCGGCCGGGCCGGGCGGCGAGGGGTTCGGCGGTGGCGGCGGCCTCGCGGAAGGCGTCGCGGACGAGGGCGCGGGCGTCGGGCGTGAGCCAGGGCGGCAGGGTCTGCCGGACCCCCCAGGTGAGCTGCGGGGTGCGTGAGGTGGGCGGGGCCGCGTCGGTGACGGCGCCGGCGAGCCAGGTCCGGTAGGCGGGGCGGGTGAGCAGGGCCCGTACGGTCGCGGCCAGCGGCCAGCCCAGCTGGTGGCGGACCGCGCCGACCCGGTTCCAGGCGGCGAGGGGCTGCCCGGGGAACAGGTCGCCGCAGGCGGCCGGGAGGCCCATGAACAGTTCGTCGCCGCCGTAACCGGTGAGGTGGCACTGCGAGCCGCCGGCGGCGGCGCGGGCGAGCAGCATTCTGGCGCGGGCCCGGGCGGGGGCGACGGGCAGCGGTTCGTCGGTCGGTACGTCGCCGGGGCCGGGCGGGGCGTTGACGCCCGCGTAGAACAGGGGTGCTTCGTCGGCGGGGACGAGGTCGTGGGTGAGGCCGGGCAGGCCGGCGCCGGGTTCGGCGCGGGCGAGGTCGACGGCGCGGCGCGCCCAGGTCTCGTCCTCCGCGTGGCTCTCGCGGGAGGCGACGGTCAGCAGGGCGAGTTCGGCGGGGCCCGCGCGGCCGGTGAGGTGGCGGCGGGCGAGGAAGGCGAGGGAGGTCGAGTCGAGGCCGCCGGAGAGTTCGCACGAGACCCGGGTGTGTCCCGCGAGGTGGCCGCCGACCGACCGGCCGAGCGCCTCACCGAGCCGCAACGCCCCTTCCTCCATGGGAAGTTCGGCGTCGGGAGCGTGCCACCAGCGGCGGGTGCCGTGCGTGCCGTCGCCGCGCAGTACGAGCGCGTACGCCGGGTCGGTCTCGGTGACGCCGCGCCACACGGGCCGCCCGCCGAGCGGGTGCGGCAGGAAGTCGAGGAGGCGCAGGGCGAGCCCGGTCTCGTCGAGTCCGGCGCCGGTGAGGTGGGCGAGCACGGCGGGCCGGTCGGAGGCCAGGCAGGGCCCGGGGCCGCTCGTGGCGTAGACGCGGCGCAGTCCGGAGGCGGTGCCGCGTACCCAACTGTCCCCGGACATACGGGAGATGACGTGGTGGGTGCCGGGCAGTTTCCGGGCGAGGCGGTGGTGCAGATCGGTGTTGTCGCGGGCGGCGCCCAGGTGCGTACCGAGGTCGGGCACCGCGCTCGGGCCGATGAGGACCACGGCGTCCGGCCCGTGCTCGGCGCTGCTGACGCGGCGCAGCGGGGCGCGGACGATCAGCCAGGGGCGTCCCGACGGATACCGGAACACCTGGGCGGGGCCGTCGGATCGGGACACCTCAGCGGGCGGACCGTAGGCGTCCGCCGGTCCGGGAAGACGCCCGGCCGCCGCCTGCCCGGCGACGGTGTCCGGTAGGACGACGAAGCAGTCGCGCGCGTGGGGCGGGGGTGGGGGGCGGCCGGTCATCTTCACCTTTCCGGAGCGCTTGGCCACGCCTGCTCGGGCGTGGCGCACGGGGGGTGGATCAGGTGAAGCGGCGGGTGATCCACTCCGAGTAGGCGCCGTAGAAGTAACCGGCGGTGGTCTTGGTGAAGTCGCCCTGCTGGAACATCGCGGGCTTCACGTAACTCTTCTTCTCGCCTTGCGACGACCGCGTCTGCTTCGTCTGTTCCGTCATGACCATCTCTCCATCTCACGTGCGTGCAACGGATGTGACTGGCGTGTCTGGTGTTCAAGATGTGAACACCCTGACGATTCATAGCCAGTTGGTGAGCGGACATGCGCATAGAGCGACCACTTTTGATGGTTGACCTGATCGCTCCCGGACCGAGTCGGACTTGTCACGACGGGGCAGCGGAAGTCCGGTCGGCCTACCCGTCGGTAATACCGCTGAACGGGCCAGCGGTTGAAACCGGAACGGGACGATCCCGGACGTAGCCGCCGTGACGTGGCTCACAAAACGCGCTCCGATGTCACATTCCACCTCTCCCCGACTGTCACGACTGTGAGCACCGACGGGAGGCATTCATGTCCGAGCGCATCGCCGACTGGGCCGACGGCCGGCTGGGGATCCACGGCCTGGGCCGCAAGTACCTGCGGAAGGTCTTCCCCGACCACTGGTCGTTCCTGCTGGGCGAGGTCTGTCTCTACACGTTCATCATCCTGATCCTGACCGGCGTCTACCTGACCCTCTTCTTCCACCCGTCGATGAACGAGGTGCAATATCAAGGCAGTTACATCCCGCTGAACGGCGTACGGATGTCGGAGGCGTACTCCTCGACGCTCGACATCAGCTTCGACGTACGCGGCGGGCTGCTCATCCGGCAGATTCATCACTGGGCGGCGCTGATCTTCGTGGCCGCGATGTTCGTGCACATGATGCGGCACTTCTTCACCGGCTCGTTCCGCAAGCCCCGCGAGCTGAACTGGCTGTTCGGCTGGCTGCTGCTCTTCCTCGCCCTGTTCGAGGGCCTGATGGGGTACTCGCTCCCCGACGACCTGCTGTCGGGGGCGGGCATGCGCCTCGTCGAGGGCATGACGCTCGCCGTCCCGATCGTCGGTACGTACCTCGCGTTCTTCCTCTTCGGCGGAGAGTTCCCGGGCAACGACATCGTGGCCCGCTTCTACTCCCTCCACGTGCTCCTGCTGCCGGGCATCATGGCGGCCCTCGTCGTCACCCACCTGATCCTCGTCTTCTACCACAAGCACACCCAGTTCCCCGGCCCCGGAAAGACCGAGCGCAACGTCGTGGGCCAGCCGTTCTTCCCCGTCTACGTCGCGAAGGCGGGCGGCTTCTTCTTCCTCGTGTTCGGCGTGGTGGCGGTGATCGCGGCCATCGCGTCGATCAACCCGGTCTGGGTCTACGGGCCCTACCGCCCCGACCAGGTCTCCACCGGCGCCCAGCCCGACTGGTACCTCGGGTTCGCGGAAGGGCTCGTCCGCGTCATGCCCGGCTGGGAGATCAGCTTCGGCGGCCACACGCTCGTGCTCGGCGTGCTCATCCCCCTCGTCGCCTTCCCGCTCTGGCTCATCCTCATCGGCGCCTATCCGTTCATCGAGGCGTGGATCACCGGCGACCGCCGCGAACACCATCTCCTCGACCGTCCCCGAAATCGGCCTGTGCGTACGGGACTTGGCGTCGCCTGGCTGACCGGCTTCCTCGTGGCGCTCGGCGCCGGCGGCAACGACCTCCTGGCCACGCACTTCCACCTCTCCGTGAACGCCATCACCTGGGCCGCCCGGATCGCCCTCGTCGCCGGTCCCGTACTCGCGTACACCGTCACGAAGCGGGTGTGCCTCGGCCTCCAGCGCCGGGACCGGGACAAGGTGCTGCACGGCCGCGAGAGCGGCCTCATCAAACGGCTCCCCCACGGCGAGTACGTAGAGGTCCACGAGCCTCTGCCCCAGGGCGAGTTGTACCGCCTGACCCAGCACGAGGAACCCGCCGCGCTGGAGGCCCTCCCGGACACGGACGAACACGGAGTGCGGCGGCGCGTGCGGGCCGTGCAGCGATTGCGGGTCGCGTTGTCGCAGTGGATGTACGGGGAAGGGTCCCGGATACCCAAGGCCCGGCCGCGCGAGGTCGAGGGCGGGGAGCGCGAGTCCGTACGTCACTGACGCCCCGGTGTCTCCGCCCCGAACTCGCACCACACGATCTTCCCGGGGTCCCGCTCCCCGACGCCCCACTTGTCGGCGAGCGCCGCTACGAGGTACAGCCCGCGGCCGTGCTCGGCCTCGGGCCCCGGGGCGTCGGCGGCGACCGTTCCCTCGCCACTGTCGTGCACCTCGATCCGGACGACCCGGTGCTCGCACATCGCGATGTGCAGCCGGAAACCCCTCCCGGGCGGCACGCCGTGCAGCAGCGCATTGGTCGCCAGCTCACTTACGCACAGAAGTACATCGTCACGGCGTTCGATTGCCTGCCAGTCGTCGAGGGCCCAGGCTGTGAACGCGCGAGCCGCGGGGACCGATTTGCTTTCGCGCCGGTAGAACGCCTCGCGCCGCAACGGGTGTTGATCCATGCGGTGACTTTCGGGCCTGCGCGGTGCGCTTGTGCAGCGCGGCAGGTCGTACATCTGGATTTGTACGAGTCCGCGCCGGTCGCGGCGGGGTGGGGAAGGGAACGGTGCGCGTATGAAGAAGCAGGTGACTTCGTGGCATGCGATCGGGGCTCAGATCGCTCACTTCCGGAAGTACGTGGGGATGACGCAGGCGGAGCTGGCAGACCAACTGTGCGTCAGCCACGACAAGATGGCCTCGATCGAGCAGGGCCGGCGCCCCGTGGGCCTGGATCTGGCGGTCCGGATCGATGAACTCCTGGACACCAAGGGTGCTTTGGCCGTCGCTGTCGCCAAGGTCCCGGCCCGGGAGAAGTTCCCGGTACTGGTGGCTGACCTGGTGGAGATCGAACAGGTGGCGGTGTCGATCCAGTCGTACGAGACCCAGGTGGTACCGGGTTTGTTGCAGACCGAGGACTACATGCGGGCCGTCTTCAGCTGCCGCTACCCGCCTATTGGTCGAGGGACGCTGGACGACTGGGTTCTGGGCCGCTTGGAGCGGCAGAAGATGTGGGAGCGCGAGAATCCGCCCGGCGCCAACTTCATCCTGGAGGAGTCGATCCTCAACCGGCCCCTCGGCGGTCGCGACATCCTGCGCGAGCAGATCCGCCGCGTGCTGGAACTGGGAGAACTCGACTGTATGGGGCTCCAGATCATGCCCACGGCACGGGTGCCGCACGCCGGGCTCGATGGCCCGCTGGAACTGCTGGAGAACCCGGACCACGAGTTCGTGGCGTACCTGGAGGGCCAGCGCGTGAGCAGCGTCGTCGACGACCCTGGCGAGGTGAGTATCTACCAACTGAAGTATGGAATGCTGCGGTCACAGGCACTATCTCCAGCAGAAAGCGCGCACTTGCTGGACACACTGCTAGGAGCCTCATGAACACCGCAGCGCCCACCATCGGACTCGACTGGTTCAAGTCCAGCTACAGCGGCAGCGAGGGCGGCAACTGCCTGGAACTCGCCTATGACTGGCGGAAGTCGACCTATAGCGGCGACCAGGGCGGCAACTGCCTAGAGGTCGCCACCCGCCCCACCGCCATCCACATCCGCGACTCCAAGAACAACCCCGCCACCGGAGCCGTCCTCACCGTCACCCCCGGCACCTGGACCGCGTTCCTGCGCACCCATGCCACCCGCCCCTGAGCGGAGCGTCGACGCGGAGGGCGTCAGACGGGAGATTCTCGACCCGGACTCGGGGCCGGACCCGTACATACTGCGGGGCGCCCACGTGCGCGGGGCGCTCGCTCTCGACGGGGCCGAGATCAAGCGGCTCGTGCGGTTCGAAGGGTGCCGGTTCGACGGGCCGGTGACGCTGGAGGGCGCGAGCACGCTGGCGTTCACGGTCACCGATTGCGTGCTGCCCGGGTTCGTGGCGCCGACCGCGCAGATCGGCGGGCGGCTCGATCTGCGCGGGTCGACGATCAGCGAAGGTCCCCGGGGCGTCCTGGACGTCGTCCACACGCACATAGCGGGTGAGCTGCTGCTCGACCGGGCCCACCTGGTGGCGCCCGGAGGGATCGCCCTGAACGCGGGCGGCCTGGTCATGCAGGGCGGCGTCTTCTGCGAGAACGGGTTCGTGGCACACGGCCAAGTACTGGTGCCCGGAGCCGAGTTGTCCGGTGGGCTGTGGATGCGCGAGGCGCGGATCGTGGTGGCGACGCCGGACGAGATCGCGTTCAACGGGGATGCCCTGCGAGCGTCGACAGTCCGGATGAACAAGGGGTTCCGGGCCGAGGGGCGGGTGCGGCTGCGCGGGGCGCGGATCGAGGACCTGCTCACGTTCCACGAGGCCGAACTCCTCGGTACGGGCTCGTCCATGATGGCGGTCGGCGCGCAGGTGGAGGCCATTGACCTGCGGTTCGCGCGGCCACCTGCGGGCGGGGTGAACCTGCGGAATGCGCGCGCGACCCGTATCCAGGACCGCCCCGCCACCTGGCGCGCCCCGCTGGGCCTGGACGGGCTGATGTACGACTGGATGGAGCCGACGGCGGCCACCCAGCGCGAGGACACCGCGAACCGCCTGGCGTGGCTGCGCCTGCAGCCCGCGTTCGCACCGCAGCCGTACGAGCAACTGGCCGCGTACTACCGGAGGTTGGGCCACGAGGACGAGGCCCGCCGGGTCCTGCTGGTGCGGGAGCGGAGGCGGCGCGGCACCCAGCGGCCCCTCGGGCGGGTGTGGGGCTGGCTGCTGGAGGCGACCGTCGGCTACGGCTACCGGCCCTGGATCGCCGGGATCTGGCTGGTGCTGCTCACGCTGCTGGGCTCGCTCGTCTTCCACACCCACACTCCCCTGCCGAACAAGCCGGGCGAAGGCGCACCGTTCAACCCCGTGGCGTACACCCTCGACCTGCTGATCCCGGTGGGCGGGCTGGGCCAGCGGGACGGCTGGCACTGGGCCGAGGGCGGCGTCCAGGGACTCGCGTACGTACTGATCGCGCTCGGCTGGGTGCTGACGACGACGGTGCTGGCCGGGGTGACGCGGGCGCTCAGCCGGAACTAGCAGCTTCCCGGGCGGCGCTCAGAAGCCGCCGCCCCCGAAGTCGCCGCCGCCGCTGCCACCGCCGAAGTCCCCGCCGCCGCCTCCGTCACCGAAGCCGCCGCCGAAGTCCGAGGAGTCGAAGTCCGAACCGGAGTAGTCGCCGCCGTCGTACCCGGCGTCGCCGCCGAAGTCGCCGTAGCCGGAGCCGTAGTCGGCGGCGTACGCGGGGCTCGACATCATGGAGCCGAGCACCGTGCCGAGGAGCAGGCCGGGCAGGATGCCGCCGCCGAAGTAGCCGCCGGCCCACGGGCCGTACATCGGGCCCGCGTCGTAGTACGGGCGGCGCTCGCCCGCCCCGGTGTCGACCGTGCGCACCAGCGGCTCGGCCCCGTCGCGCAGCCGGGTCGCGTCCGCCGCGCAGACCGGGACCTCGCGGGGCGCACCGCCGGCCGGTGTCCACTCGGCGTCCTCGACCGAGGGGCCGTGGCGCGGGTCGAAGAAGCAGGGGGCCCGGCGCTCGGGCAGCGGGCGGCCCGCGCGGCGGGCGGCCAGCAGGGCCAGGGAGAAACGGCCGTCCTCCAGCGCCTGCGTGACACCCCTGACATCCTCGGGCCGCTGAGCCGCGGCCATGTACTGCTTGGCCTTCTCGTACGAGTCGAGCGCCCGCTCGTAGTCCGCGCGCATCGCGTCGTCGGCGCCCGCCTCCGCGGGATGGAAGTCGAGCCGGTCCAGTTCCTCGCCGAACGCGGTGATGTCCTCGTCGACCACGACCCGCAGCTTGTCGAGGGCCTCGCGCTGCTCCGCCTCCCGGCGGCGCCGGTTGCGGCGGGCCAGGGCGTACGCACCGGCCCCGCCGACCACGACGACCGCGCCGATCCCGATCAGCGGGCCGGCGGACACCCCGTCGTCGGTGCCGCCGGCCCCGCCCCAGGACGAGGGCGCCGAGCCGCGGGCCGTCCGGACCGCGGTGGAGACGAAGTCGTCGAGCTGCTGCCGCACCGGCTCGCCGCGCACGCTCGTCGTCAGGTTGTGAACGGCGTCGTTCGACATGACCTGGTGATCGGCGCGCGCGTCGAAGGCGTTCCCGAGCCGCACCCCGTACACGCCGACGACCCCCGTCTTCGTACGGAGATCGTTGAACAGGTCCTGTTTCGGGAAGTCGGAGGGCAGGACCGCCACCATCACCGGCTTGTCCGCGTCCTTGATCCTTTTTTCGAGCGCGTCGACATCCGCCGAGGTCAGGTCCCCGGCCGCGGCCGGATCCACGTACACCGGGCTCTTCTCCAGGGCGTCCGCCACGGTCGAGACGTCCGACGCGGCGGAGGCGGCGGGCGCGACGGCGAGCGTCGCGCCGAGGGCGAGCAGTGGAGCGGCGAGGGCCGCGAGGATGGGCCTCATACCTTGACGCTAACCCAGCCGGGGTGTGAATGACGGGTCGGGGTGTTCGCGACGTGAAGTCTTGACGCGGCCATGGAACGCCCTTTAACTCACGTCTTGAACTAAGCCATGAGAGTTGACTGTTGGGACACAGGAGGCATCGTGCGCACCCCCACAAGAGGCACCAGAGCCGCAAGAGCCGCAAAACCCCCCACCCGCACCGCGCGTCTCACCAGGCTGCTACTGGCCGGAGCCCTGACCACCGCAGGACTCGCCGGTGCGGGCGCCACCACGGCGCACGCCGCGGGCGAGCAGGTCTCCGTCCACCTCACCACCACCGACGACAGCGGCGGCCGCCATGTGACGCGTGGGCTCCAGCAGCAGACCCCGGTCTCGTTCCAGTCGGGCACCGGCGGCAGCGGTACCGCGATCACCGTCGACGAGAACACCCGCTATCAGACGTTCACCGGCGGCGGCGCCTCCTTCACCGACACCGCGGCCTGGCTGATGAACAGCAGCGGCGCCCTGTCGGGGGCCACCCGCGACGCGACGATGAAGAAGCTGTTCTCGCCGACCGACGGCATCGGGCTCTCCTTCATCCGCAACCCGATGGGCGGCTCGGACCTCGCCCGCTCCGGGTACACGTACGACGACGTACCGGCCGGGCAGAGCGATCCGTCGCTGGCCAGGTTCTCCATCGCGCACGACCAGGCCGACGTGCTGCCGCTGACCAAGCAGGCCAAGCAGCTCAACCCGGCCGCCACCGTGATGGCCTCGCCGTGGACCGCGCCCGCCTGGATGAAGGACAGCGGACAGCTCAACGGCGGCTGGCTGAAGGCCGAGAACTACGGCGCCTACGCGAGCTACTTCGTGAAGTACATCCAGGCGTACCAGGCGGCCGGTGTCCCCATCGACTACGTCACCGCGCAGAACGAGCCGACGTGCTGTTCCGGGTACCCCTCGATGAGCTGGAACGGCTCCGGGCTCGCGTACTTCACCAAGAGCGAGCTGCTGCCGAAGCTGGCGGGTGCCGGCGTGAAGACGAAGGTCCTCGCCCACGACTGGAACTGGGACACCTACGACGCGTACGCGGCGCCGACCGTCGACGACGCGGCGGTGCGCGCACACCCGAACTTCGGCGGGATCGCCTGGCACGGCTACGGCGGTGACGTCGCCAAGCAGACCGAGATCCACAACAAGTACCCGCAGCTGGACGCCTTCCAGACCGAGCACTCGGGAGGCACCTGGATCGCGAACCAACAGCGCGAGGACATGATGAACATCATCGACTACACCCGAAACTGGGCGAAGTCGGTGACGAAGTGGTCGCTGGCCGTGGACCAGAACCGGGGTCCGCACAACGGCGGCTGCGGAACGTGCGACGGGCTCATCACCGTCCACAACGGGGACGGCCGCTCGGGCCAGGTCGACTACAACATCGAGTACTACACGATGGGCCACCTGACGAAATTCGTGCGGCCGGGTGCGTCGCGGATCGCCTCGACCGGGTCGAGCGCCGTGCCGAATGTCGCGTGGCGCAACACGGATGGGTCGAAGGCGGTCATCGCCTACAACGATGCTTCGAGCGCGAAGGACGTCACCCTCAACTGGGGCGGGCAGCACGTCACTTACTCTCTGCCGGGCAAGACCTCGGCGACGTTCACCTGGAGCGGGACGCAGGCCGGCGGGACGGACCGGACGGGCGCCTTCCACGGGCTCGGCGGCAAGTGCCTCGACGTGCGGGACGGTTCCACCGCCAACGGGGCCGTCGCGCAGATCTGGTCCTGCGTCGCCGGGTCGCAGAACCAGTCCTGGACCGTGAAGGCCGACGGGTCCGTGCGCGCCTTGGGCAAGTGCCTCGATGTGAGCGGGGGTTCGACCGCCGACGGGGCCAAGGTCCAGCTGTACGACTGCAATGGGTCGGGCGCGCAGCAGTGGCGGTACGAGTCTGCCTCCGGGGACCTGGTCAATGCGGGGGCCGACAAGTGCCTTGATGTGACCGGGAATTCGTCGGCCGACGGGACTGCGACCCAGGTGTGGTCGTGCACGGGGGCCGCGAATCAGAAGTGGTCCCTGTCGTAGGTGGGCGTCACGGGGCTCCGCCCCGGACCCCGCTCCTCAATCGCCGGAGGGGCTGAGTTTGCCCGGACCGGCTTGAGGAGCGGGGTTGGCTGCTTACTCGACCGGCTCCACGCCCGCGCGGAGCAGACCGTACGTGTACGCGTCCTCCAGGGCGCCCCACGACGCCGCGATCACGTTCTCCGCGACGCCGACCGTGGACCATTCGCCGTTGCCGTCGGCCGTGGAGATCAGGACGCGGGTCGTGGAGGACGTGCCGTGCTTGCCCTCCAGGATGCGGACCTTGTAGTCGACCAGCTCCATCTTGGCGAGCTGGGGGTAGATGCGCTCCAGGCCGACGCGCAGGGCGCGGTCCAGGGCGTTGACCGGGCCGTTGCCCTCCGCCGTGGCGACGATGCGCTCGCCCTTGGCCCACAGTTTCACGGTCGCCTCGTTGGCGTGGGTGCCGTCGGGGCGGTCCTCGACGATGGCCCGCCAGGACTCGACGCGGAAGTAACGGCGGGCCCGGCCCTCGGCCTCCTCGCGCAGGAGCAGTTCGAAGGAGGCGTCGGCGGCCTCGTACGTGTACCCCTTGAGCTCGCGCTCCTTGACGCGCTCGACGACGCGGCCGACCAGCTCGCGGTCGCCGGAGATGTCGACGCCGAGCTCCTTGCCCTTGAGCTCGATGGAGGCGCGGCCCGCCATGTCGGAGACCAGCATCCGGATGCGGTTGCCGACGAGGTCGGGGTCGATGTGCTGGTACAGGTCCGGGTCGACCTTGATCGCGGAGGCGTGCAGGCCCGCCTTGTGGGCGAACGCGGAGACGCCGACGTACGGCTGGTGCGTGGACGGGGTGAGGTTCACGACCTCGGCGATGGCGTGCGAGATACGTGTCATCTCGCTCAGCGCGCCGTCGGGGAGGACCTTCTTGCCGTACTTGAGCTCCAGGGCCGCGACGACCGGGAAGAGGTTGGAGTTGCCGACGCGCTCGCCGTAGCCGTTGGCCGTGCACTGCACGTGCGTGGCGCCCGCGTCGACGGCGGCGAGCGTGTTGGCGACGGCGCAGCCCGTGTCGTCCTGCGCGTGGATGCCGAGCCGGGCGCCGGTGTCGTCGAGCACGGTGTGCACGATCGCCTGCACCTGGGCCGGCAGCATGCCGCCGTTGGTGTCGCAGAGCACGACGACCGAGGCGCCCGCCTCGTGCGCGGCCCGTACGACCGCCTTCGCGTACCCGGGGTTGGCGCGGTAGCCGTCGAAGAAGTGCTCGCAGTCGACGAAGACCCGGCGGCCCTGGGCGACGAGGTGGGAGACGGTGTCGCGGACCATCTCCAGGTTCTCGTCGAGGGTCGTGCGCAGGGCCAGTTCGACATGCCGGTCATGGGACTTGGCGACCAGGCAGATCACCGGCGCGCCGGAGTCGAGGAGGGCCTTGACCTGCGGGTCCTGCGCCGCCTTGGCGCCGGCCCTGCGGGTCGCGCCGAACGCCACGAGCTGCGCGTGCTGGAAGTCGATCTCCTCCCGCGCGCGGGCGAAGAACTCGGTGTCGCGGGGGTTGGCGCCGGGCCAGCCGCCCTCGATGAAGCCCACGCCGAAGTCGTCCAGGTGCCGTGCGATGGTCAGCTTGTCCGCGACGGTGAGGTTGATGCCCTCACGCTGTGCGCCGTCGCGCAGCGTCGTGTCGAAGACGTGGAAGGAATCGTCGAGTTCGCCGGTGCGTTCGCCGTTACGTACGTCGTTACGTTCGCTGGGACTGCTGCTCATGCTGATCTGGCTCCTGTATGGGATCTCGGTCTACCGGAATGACCGGCTCCACCGTCCATCAATGATCCCGCGCGCTCTGCGCCTGGCATGGGGTGGGCCAGAAACGAGAAAAACCTCTCGCGGGTGCGAGAGGTCTGCGCGCGGGTCGAGGACGACGGTGTCCGCCCGTACGTGGTCGTACGTGGCGGTCACTGCGGACCGGCGCGCCTGCTGCCAATAATCATTGCCAACGAGAGCACGCCCGCAGTCTGCCACAGCCCGGCCGGGCCCGGACTGTGGTCTCACGATGCGAACAGGCGTCCTCAGATCGCCGGTTCCGGCTGCACGGCGGCCTCCGCCGACTTCACCCGATTGAGGTCGATGTCGCGGGTCTCGCGCATGCTCAGGTAGACGATCAGCGACACGGCCGCGCATCCGGCGACGTACCAGTAGAAGCCGGACTCCATGCCGCCGTCCTTGAACCACAGGGCGACGTACTCGGCGGTGCCGCCGAACAGGGCGTTGGCGATGGCGTACGGCAGGGCGACGCCGAGGGCACGGATGCCGGTCGGGAAGAGCTCCGCCTTCACGCACGCGTTGATGGAGGTGTAGCCGGTGACGATGACGAGCGCGAGCAGCGACAGACCGAGCGCCGGCCAGAAGGAGCCCGCGTGCTGCAGCAGCGTCATGATCGGCACGGTCAGGAAGGTCGAGCCGACGGCGAAGGTGATCAGGAGCGGGCGGCGGCCGATGCGGTCCGAGAGCGCGCCCGCGAGCGGCTGCAGACAGGCGAAGACGACGAGCGCGCAGAACGAGACGAGGGTCGCCGTCTGCTTGCTGAGGCCCGCCGAGTTGGACAGGTACTTGGTGAGGTACGTCGTGTACGTGTAGTACGCCACGGTGCCGCCCATGGTGAGCGCGATGACGAGGAACGCCTCGCGCCGGTGTGCCCACAGGGCCTTCATGCTGCCCTTGTCGTCACCGGCCACGGCACCGGCGTCGGCGGACTCCTCGTAGACCTCGGTCTCCAGCATGTTGCGGCGCAGGTAGAAGATGATCGCCGCGCCGAGCGCGCCCACGATGAACGGGATGCGCCAGCCCCAGCCGTGCAGGGCGTCGTCGGACAGGGTGCGCTGCAGGATGATCAGGAGCCCGAGGCCGACGATCTGGCCCGCCGTCATGGACACGTACTGGAAGCTGGAGGCGAAGCCGCGCCGTTTCGGATCGGACGCCTCGGTGAGGTAGGTGGCGCTCGCCGCGTACTCGCCGCCGACCGAGAGCCCTTGCAGGAGGCGGGCGATGAGGAGGACGACGGCGCCGCCGTACCCGGCGACCGCGTAGGTCGGCGCGACCGCGATGAGGACCGCGGACGCCGACATCAGCGTGACGGTGAGGGTCAGCGCCGCCTTGCGGCCCTTGCGGTCACCGACCCGGCCGAGCAGCCAGCCCCCGACCGGCCGCATGAAGAAGCCGACGGCGAAGATGCCCGCGGTGTTCATCAGCTGCGCGGTCGGGTTGCCGTCGGGGAAGAAGGCCCCCGCGAAATACGTGGCGAAGCTCGCGTACACGAACCAGTCGAACCACTCGACCATGTTCCCGGCCGATCCGACCAGGACTTTCTTCCATTGCTCTCGTCCCATGGGGGGCCACGATGGGGGAACGCCGCACCACGTGACAAGGGTGCACCGCGCAACGATCGCGCGTACTTGCGTTCATTGCGTTCATGACTCTTCACGCGGGGCGGGCGAGCTCCGCGAACGTGGCCAGCCAGTGGTCCGTGCTGAAGTCGCCGCTGTCGACGGCCGGCAAGCCCGCCGCGAGATGGGCGTCGGCGGCCTCGGCGAGGCGGGTCCTTACCGGGCCCCGCGGCAGCGCGCCCGCGATCGCGCGCAGCGCGGCCGCGCGGGAGAGTGCGAGGCCGAGGAGGTGGCCGATCCACGGGTCGGCGTGGTCGGAGACGACCGGCACGTCCAGCAGGGCGCAGGGCGCGCCGGTGCGCAGCGCGGGCAGGAACCGGTCCAGCCACACCGGGAACTCCTCCGCGCCCAGGACCCGGCGCATCGCGTCGGCCTCGCTCAGCGCGGGCGACAGGAAGTCCTGGCCCGACGGCTCCCAGTGGGCGGGCGCGTCGTGGTCCGCGGCGAACCAGCCGCGCAGCCGTGCGCGGACGCTGTCGAGGGTCGCGTCCGTGAGACCGGCCGCCGCGCCGGTGTCCAGGATCAGGCCGAGGGCGAAGGCGCTGTTGGTGTGGATGCCGTGGCGCACGGGATACGTGGCCTTCGGCAGCCAGCCCGTGAGCAGCCGCTCGACGGCGTCGACCGCGGGCCCGAACGCCGCGCCCCACCGGGTGCCCCGGCACTCGGCGGCGAGCGCGATCAGCCAGGCCCACCCGTAGGGCCGCTCGAAGCCCGGCCTGTCCAGGAGGTAGGCGGCCTCGGTGGCGAGGTGCGCCGGGGTGAGGTGCCGGTCGAGCACGTCGGTGTACGTGGCTGTGGTGGCGGCCGGCAGATCGGGCAGGGTCCGTACGAGCAGCCAGTGCATGTGTACGGAGGAGTGCCAGTCGTAGGCGCCGTAGAAGGCCGGGTGCAGCGTGCTGGGGCGGGTGTCCTCGGTGGCGGCGGTCACCAGGTGGGCCGGGAAGTTGGGGAACTCCCGGGTGACGTTGGCGACTGCCAGCCGAGCGGTTTCCTCCGGGGTGAGCATGGGTTGGCCTCTCGGGGTTTCGTTGTGCGGGGGTGCGTCTGCCTGGGGTGGGGTCGTTGCCGGGTGCGGGTGGGCGGGGACTTCTCGCGCCGTTCCCCGCGCCCCTGGAGGTTGTGCATCTGCGGGCCGGTGGGGGCCGGTCGCGCCGTTCCCCGCGCCCCTCGGGATGCGCCTGCCGCG
>NZ_JBFAKV010000035.1:0-51163 GCF_040655895.1 Streptomyces sp. NPDC050264 | reverse complement strand
CGAGCGGATTCGTTGCCGGGTGCGGGTCTCGTCGTGGCTGGTCGCGCCGTTCCCCGCGCCCCTGGAGGTTGTGCGTCTGCGGACCGGTGGGGGCCGGTCGCGCCGTTCCCCACGCCCCTCGGGGATGCGCCTGCCACGAGCGGATTCGTTGCCGGGTGCGGGTCTCGTCGTGGCTGGTCGCGCCGTTCCCCGCCCCCCTGGAGGTTGTGCGTCTGCGGGCCGGTGGGGGCCGGTCGCGCCGTTCCCCGCGCCCCTGGCAGGCTGCGGCTTCGCCGCGCCTCCGGGGGGTGCGCACCTCGTGCTGCGTGCGCATTTCAGGGGCGCGGGGAACTGCGCGACCAGCCCCCACCGGCCCGCGGGGCGACGACGCCTAGTGGGTCGCCCCCTCTGTCACCCTCAGGTCGTCCCGGGTCGATGCGGCGGCAGACAGAAGCGCGCGGAGGCCCGTGGCGACCAGGTCGACGGGGACCGAGGGGGCGGAGCCGTCCGGGACCTGGGACGGGGCCCAGGGGACGTGGACGAAACCGCCCCGGACGCCGGGGAGTTCGGTCGCGAGCAGATGACCCAGGCCATACGCGACGTGGTTGCAGACAAACGTGCCGGCCGTGTTGGAGAGCGCCGCCGGGACCCCCGCGGAGCGCATCGCGGCGACGCACGCCTTCACCGGCAGGGAGGAGAAATACGCGGCGGGGCCGCCGGGTACGACGGGCTCGTCGATGGGCTGGGCACCCGCGTTGTCGGGGATGCGCGCGTCGTCGACGTTGACCGCCACCCGTTCGACGGTGACGCCGGTGCGGCCGCCGGCCTGGCCGAGGCAGAGCACCAGTTCGGGCCGCACCCGCTCGACGGCGGCGCGCAGCGCCGTCAGGGACTCCCCGAAGACGCAGGGCAGCTGGACCGCGGTGACGGCGAGACCGTCCGGCGGCGCGGCGGCGACGAGCTCCGCCGCCTGCCACGACGGGTTCACGGACTCCCCGCCGAACGGTTCGAATCCGGTGAGCAGGACCCGGGTCATCGACATGCCTCCTGAACTACTGGCTAGACCGCGAAGACGGCCATGATCACGATGTTGCAGACGAGCAGCGCGATACCCGTCGGCAGCTGCGCCTTGATGGGCCCGTACTGGTCCTTCAGTTCGAGCAGCGACGCCGGGACTATGTTGAAGTTGGCGGCCATCGGCGTGCACAGCGTGCCGGCGAACCCGGCGAGCATGCCGATCGCGAGGACCCCCGCCTCGTTGCCGTGCATCTGCTGGATGAGCACGGGCCAGCCGATCGCCGCGGTCATCACGGGGAACGCGGCGAACGCGTTGCCCATGATCACGGTGAACAGGAACATGCCGACGCAGTAGGCGACCACGGCGAAGTACTTGGAGTTGTCGGGCAGCACGTCGTTCACGATCTTGCCGACCTGGGTGCCGACCCCGGCGACCGCGAAGATCGAGCCGAGCACGGACAGCAGCTGGGGCAGCAGCAGGGCCGAGCCCATCGCCTCCAGCATCGAGCGGCCGGAGTGGATCGGGACGGACACCTTGCGCTCGCCGGTGACCAGCATGCCGACGATCAGCGCCACGATGCAGCCGAGGCCGAGCCCGATCAGCGTGGCCTTGCCGGTCTCGAAGAGGCCCGACTCGTCGAGGAAGGACGCGCAGATGATGGCGACGATCGGGATGGTGACGGCCGGGATGAAGAGCTTGTTCCCCAGACGGGCCGCCGAGGCCTCGCGCTGCTCCTGCGTGGTGGTGACCGGCACGCCCTTGCCGATGAAGTTGAACCCGGCGAGCACGATCAGGGCGAGGACGGCGACGCCGAGCGGTTCGGCGGGCAGGGTCCAGCTCGCACCGCCCTCGACGACACCGGTGCCGTAGGGGAAGGTCAGTCCGAGCAGTCCCCAGAACGCCGCGGACGTCCAGCGCTTGGGGTTGGTGGTGTCCCGCGCCATCTGCACGGCCATGATGACGAAGACGAGACCGATGAGCCAGTAGAGCCATTCGACCTTGATCACTTGGCGGACTCCTCACGGGACTGTCCCGGCGTCTGCGGCGGCAGCGGGAGATCGTTCTCGGCGGCGGCCAGCGCCATCTCGCGCTCCAGCTGCTTGTCGAGCAGCAGCAGCCGGGCGCCGTGGATGACGAAGGCGCAGAAGGCCAACGGGATGGCCCACAGGGCGAGTTGGGTCGGTTCGAGCTCCTGGTGGTACGTGGAGTTCACGAAGCCGGTGATCAACAGGATCGAGCCGATCGCGATGAAGCAGTCCTCGCCGAAGAAGACGCCGACGGTGTCGGCGGAGGCCGAGTACGAGCGGACCTTCTCGCGCATCTTGTCGGGGAGCTTCCCCCCGATGGTGCGTTCGGCGGCGGCCTCGGCCATGGGCGCGACGAGCGGGCGCACGGTCTGCGCCGGGCCGCCCAGGTTGTTGAGCCCGAAGGCGGCCGTGACCTGGCGGACCAGCAGGTAGACGGTGAGGAAGCGGCCGGCGCTGAGCTTGCCGAGCTTCCCGATGAGGGTGCGGGCCTGCTCGCGCAGCCCGTACCGCTCCAGGAGGCCGATCACCGGGAGCACGATGGCGAAGACGGTGACCGACCGGCTGTCGGCGAACGCGTGGCCGAAGGCGGCGAGGATCTCCTGCGGGTTCATCTTGCCGAGCAGTCCGGTGGCGATACCGGCGACGCCGACCACGAGGACGGGATTGCGGCGCGTGACGAATCCGAGGATCACCACGAGCACGCCGAGAAGCACGATCATGCGGCCGCCTTCTTCAGGACGAGGGCACGGGGAGGGCATGGAAACGGAGACTCCGCTTCCATGGGGGATGCACGGGACCTTAGGTGATCGTTGAACGATCGAACAAGAGGTTGTGGCGCATCACCCATCAAATCCACCCCTTGTCGGATTGTTGAACGATCGCTTACGTTGAGGGCGTGACCCAGGACGACATCCCAGGCGTGATCGACCTCAACGCCGACCTCGGCGAAGGCTTCGGCCGCTGGACCCTCACCGACGACGAGGCCCTGCTCTCGGTGGTGACCAGCGCCAACGTCGCCTGCGGCTTCCACGCCGGCGACCCCTCCGTGATGCGCCGGGTCTGCGACCTGGCGGCCGAGCGCGGAGTGCGGATCGGGGCGCAGGTCTCCTACCGGGACCTCGCCGGATTCGGGCGCCGCGCCATGGACGTACCGCCGGACGAACTGGCGGCCGAGGTGGCGTACCAGATCGGGGCGCTGCGCGTGTTCGCCCAGGCGGCCGGCGCCGAAGTGACGTACGTGAAGCCGCACGGCGCGCTCTACAACCGGACCGTGCACGACGACGCGCAGGCGCGCGCCGTGGTGGCCGGGGTGCGGCTCGCGGGCGGCGCCCTTCCGGTGCTCGGCCTGCCCGGGTCGCGGCTGCTCGCCGCCGCCGAGGAGGCGGGCCTGCACCCGGTACGGGAGGCCTTCGCCGACCGCGCGTACACCGCCGAGGGCACGCTGGTGCCGCGCCGCGAACCGGGCGCGGTCGTCGAGGACGCGGACACGGTGGTGCGCCGGGCCGTCGGCTTCGCCGTGGACGGTGGCGTCGAAGCGATCGACGGCACTCGGGTCGCGGTCGCGGCCCGTTCGCTGTGCGTGCACGGCGACACCCCGGGCGCGGCCCGGATCGCGGCGCGGGTCCGCGCGGCCCTGGCCGAGGCCGGGGTCACGGTGGGTGCGTTCGCGTGAGCGCGGACCTCGTCGTCCGCCCCGCCGGGCGGCACGCGCTCCTGGTGGAGCTGCCGGACGCCGAGCACACCGGCGCCCTCCACGCGGAACTGCTGCGACGCCGGGCGGCGGGCACCCTGCCGCCGGTCACCGAGATCGTGCCCGGCGCGTGCACCGTCCTGCTCGACGGCGTCCCCGACCCGGCCGCGCTGACCCGGCAGCTCACCACCTGGGACATCCCCGCGACGGCCCCGGCCGACGGTGACGTGGTGACGATCCCGGTCGTGTACGACGGCCCCGACCTGGCCGACGTGGCCGCGCTCTGGGGCATCCCGGCGGACGAGGTGGCGGCGCGCCACTCCTCGTTCACGCACCGCGTCGCGTTCTGCGGCTTCGCCCCCGGCTTCGGATACCTGACGGGCCTCCCGCCGGAACTGCGCGTCCCGCGCCGCGCCACCCCGCGCACCCGGGTCCCGGCGGGCGCGGTCGCCCTGGCAGGGCCGTACTCGGCGGTGTACCCGAGGGCGACCCCGGGCGGCTGGCAGATCATCGGCACGATGCCGGATCCGTCCGGCCTGTGGGACCCCGAGAAGGAGCAGGCGGCCCTGCTGTCCCCCGGAACGCGGGTGCGGTTCGCCCCTTCAGGACCGCCGCCGGCCACCCTCGACGATCAGTCGGCGGCCAACGGGACCCACCACGGCGAGCAGCCGAGGACAGACGGACGATGACGACAAAACTGACGGTCACCCGACCCGGCGCCCTCACCACGGTCCAGGACGCGGGACGAACGGGCCACGCCCACCTCGGCGTCCCCCGATCCGGCGCCCTGGACGCCCCCTCCATGCGCCTGGCCAACAGGCTGGCCGGAAACCCGGAGGGCACCGCCGTACTGGAGACGACCCTCACGGGCTGCGCCCTGCGCCCGGACACGGACGTCACCCTGGTCGTCGGCGGAGCCCCGTGCCCGGTCACGGTGGACGGGCGCCCCGCCCCCTGGGGCGCCCCGGTCCGCGTCCCGGCCGGGGCCACCCTCGACGCCGGCCCGGCCACCGCGGGCATCCGCTCCTACGTGGCCGTCGCCGGCGGCATCGCCGTCGAACCCGTGCTGGGCAGCCGCTCCACCGACCTCCTCTCGGGGCTCGGCCCGGCCCCGCTCGCGCACGGCGACCTGATCCCGGTGGGGCGGGGCTCCGCCACTCCCCCGGCGCTCCCCGGGGCGGCGCCCTGGCCCGCGCCCCCCGCCGGACTGGTGCTGCCGGCCCGCTTCGGGCCCCGCGCCGACTGGTTCACCGAGGCGGCGCTGCGGACCTTCCTGACCGCGACGTACACGGTCTCGGTGCACAGCAACCGCATCGGCCTGCGGACCGAAGGCCCGTCCCTGGAAAGGGAGTCGGCGGGTGAACTGCCCAGCGAGGGCATGGTGCTCGGCGCGGTCCAGGTGCCGCCGGACGGCCGCCCGGTGGTCTTCCTGCACGACCATCCGACGACCGGCGGCTACCCGGTGATCGCCGTGGTGCCCGAACCGGCCCTGGCCGCCGCCGCCCAGGCGGTGCCCGGCACCCCGGTGCGCTTCACCCTCGCCTGAGGTCCCCGCGTCTCAGCCGCTCGGGTTCGCCAGGCCCTCGTCGAGGAACTCCCTCACGTGGTCCAGCACTTGAGCCCGGCCGGTCCCGCGCAGCCCGATCGCCACATGGATGGAGAACCCGTCGAGCAGCGCCCGCAACCGCGCCGCGAACCGGTCCGGGTCGACGGCGCGGAACTCGCCCCGCGAGACGCCCTCGGCGAGCAGCGCCACGAGGTCGCGGTGCCAGGCGCGTTCGATGGCGGACTGGCGGGCGGAGGTGTCGGCCGCGGCGTTCTGCGAGCGGTTCCACACCTCCAGCCAGAGCGTCCAGTGCGGGTCGCGGTGCCCGTCGGGCACGTACAGGTCCACGTAGGCGTCGAGGCGCTCGCGCGCACCGGCTTCCCGGGCGAGCAACTGCCGCCGCTCCTCCCCCAGTTGGCCCTCACTCCACTCCAGCGTGCGCAGCAGCAGCTCGTCCTTGGACCCGAAGTGGTAGGCGAGATGCCCGCTGCTCATGCCGACCTCGCGGCCGAGCGCGGCCATGGTGAGCCGCTCCAGACCGCTCTCGGCGATCATCGCCATCGTCGCGGCGAGCACGGTGTCCAGGGGCGGGGCGGGGGTACGGCGACGGTTCACGTCAGAACCCTGCCACGGGCTGCTGCTGCGTGATGCAGTGGATGCCGCCGCCGCCCGCGAAGATCGTCCGGGCGTCGACGAGGGTGACCTCCCTGGCCGGGAACAGACGGCGGAAGAGCGCCGCTGCCTCCTCGTCGCGCGGGTCGTCGAAACCGCACAGGACGACGCCGCCGTTGCAGAGGTAGTGGTTGATGTAGGAGTGGTCGAGCCAGCCCTCGTCGTCCGCGAGGACGCTCGGGGCGGGGATCTCGACGATCTCCAGGGGGCGGCCCCGCGCGTCGGTCCGCCCGGAGAGGAGGCCGATGATCTCGCGGCTCACCTCGAAGTCGGGGTGCGCCGGATCGCGCTGGGAGTGCACCATCACCACGCCGGGCGCGGCGAACGCGGCGACGATGTCGACGTGCCCGCGGGTGCCGAACTCGCCGTAGTCGCCGGTCAGTCCGCGCGGCAGCCAGATCGCCTCGGACGTGCCGATACGGGCGTGGATCTCGGCCTCGGCCTGCTCCTTGGTCCAGTCGCGGTTGCGGTCCGGGTCGAGCTGCACCGTCTCCGTCAGCAGGACGGTTCCCTCGCCGTCCACGTGGATGGCGCCGCCCTCGTTGACCAGGGGCGAGGAGTGCGCGGGCGCGCCGGTGAGGTCGGCGACGTGCCGGGCGATCTTCGCGTCGTGTTCCCAGCGGGCCCAGTCCTGGGCACCCCAGCCGTTGAACGTCCAGTCCACGGCTGCCAGTTCACCGCTCGCCCGGTCCTTGACGAAGGTCGGGCCGATGTCACGCATCCACGCGTCGTCGAGGTCCCGCTCCACCAACTCGATCTCAGGGGTGAGGAGTTCGCGGGCGGAGTCGAGCTGTCCGGTGCCGACGACCATCGTCAGCGGCTCGTGGCGGTGTACGGCGCGGGCCACCGCGGCCCAGGCGGTGCGCGCCTCGGCCAGCTCCCGCTCGTCGGCGAAGGTCGGGTTGGGGCCGGGCCACGCCATCCAGGTGCGCTCGTGCGGGGCCCACTCGGGCGGCATCACGTACGTCATTGCGGAAACCTCAGAGGAAGTAGAGACGGTTGAGGGAGACGGACTCGGCCGGCTCGGAGCCGAGCGGTTCGCCGTCGAGGGTGACCAGGCCCGTGCGCTGGTCCACGTCGACCGCCCCGGTACGGGAGTTGAGGCGCAGGTCGGCCGGGCCGATGCCGCGGGTGCCGCGTACGGCGACGCGGCGCCTTCGCGTGGGCATCCCGTCGTTGCCCTGGTCGACGGCGGCCTGTGCGACGAACGCCACGGACAGCTCGGCGGCCGTGGCACCGTGGGCCCCGAACTGGGGTCCCAGGACGAGGGGTTCGCAGGTGTCGGTGGCCGCGTTCGGATCGCCGACGACGCCGTACGCGGGAAAGCCGGACTTGAGGACGAGCTGCGGCTTCGCGCCGAAGAACTCGGGGCGCCAGAGCACGATGTCGGCCATCTTGCCGGGCTCGATCGACCCGATCTCGTGGGAGAGGCCGTGGGCGATGGCGGGGTTGATGGTCAGCTTGGCCATGTAGCGCAGGACGCGCTCGTTGTCGTGGCCGACGCCCGGGTCGCCGAGTTCTCCCTTCATCTTCCCGGCCATCGCGAAGGTACGGCGCACGGTCTCGCCCGCCCGCCCCATGCCCTGCGCGTCGGACGAGGTGATGCCGATGGCGCCCAGATCGTGCAGCACGTCCTCGGCGCCCATCGTCCCGGCGCGGATCCGGTCGCGGGCCATGGCGGCGTCGCCCGGCAGGTCCGTCTTCAGATCGTGGACGGAGACGATCATGCCGTAGTGCTCGGCGACGGCGTCCCGGCCGAAGGGCAGGGTGGGGTTGGTGGAGGACCCGATGACGTTCGGGACTCCCGCCATCTTCAGCACGTTCGGGACGTGACCGCCGCCGCAGCCCTCGATGTGGAAGGCGTGGATGGTGCGCCCCTCCAGCACCTTCAGGGTGTCCTCGACGGACAGGCACTCGTTCAACCCGTCGCTGTGCAGGGCGACTTGGACGTCGTGCTCCTCGGCCACGCGCAGTGCGGTGTCCAGGGCGCGGGTGTGCGCGCCCATGTCCTCGTGCACCTTGAATCCGCAGGCGCCGCCCTCCGCGAGGGCCTCGGCCAAGGGCGCCCCGTGGGAGGACGAGCCCCGGCCCAGGAAGCCGATGTTGACGGGCCAGGCGTCGAAGGCGGAGAAGGCGTGCTTGAGGGCCCAGGGCGAGTTGACCCCGACACCCCACACGGGCCCGAACTCCTGCCCGATGATCGTGGTGACACCGGAGGCGAGGGAGGCCTCCATGATGCGCGGGGACAGCAGGTGGACGTGGGTGTCGACGGCCCCGGCGGTGGCGATGAGCCCTTCGCCGGAGACGATGGACGTCCCCGTGCCGACGACGACGTCGACCCCGTCGAGCGTGTCCGGGTTCCCTGCGCGGCCGATCGCGTGGATACGTCCCTCGCGGATGCCGATGGACACCTTGCGGATGCCGAGCGCGGCGTCGATGACGACGACATTGCTGATGACGATGTCGCAGGTGTCCCGGACCGCGGCCGCCTTCAGGTGCAGCCCGTCGCGCGCGGTCTTCCCGAACCCGGCGAGGAACTCGTCCCCGTACGCCTGGGAGTCGGACTCCACCTGGATCGTCAGCCCGGAGTCGCCGAGCCGGACCCGGTCTCCGGCACGCGGGCCGTGCGTACTCGCGTACTCGTGCGGGGTGAGGCGGCGGGCCTCGGCGGGGTGGCCTCCAGGGCGGCTCATCGGTCTGCCTCCTCGTCACGAATTCCGAGGTACCCGCAGGCCGCGGCGCGGCGCAGGGCCTCTTCCCGCGCGCCGGGAGCGTCCAGCGGTCCGTCCACGAGTCCGGCGAAGCCGATCGCGATCCGGGCGCCTCCGATGGGTACGAGCCCCACGTCGTGGCTCTCCCCGGGCCCGAACCGCACGGACGAGCCGGCGGGCACCGCGAGCCGCATCCCGTACGCCCGCGCGCGCGGGAAGTCGAGGCGCGGGTTGGCCTCGAAGAAGTGGAAGTGCGAGGTGACGGAGACCGGGACGGTCGCGGTGTTGGTGACGGTGAGCGTCAACTGCGGTGCTGTGTCGGCGTGTTCGGGGCCCGGGAGCAGCGCCCCGGGAGCCTGATCGCCCAGGCCGCCGCCGATCGGGGCGCTCACGACCGCGAGCCGCGAACCGTCGTCGAAGACGGCCTCGACGTGCACCTCGGTGACGACGTCGGCGACACCGGGCAGCACGTCGTCCGGGCCCAGCACGGAACGCGCCGCCTCGACCGCCTCGGCGAGCCGCCTCCCGTCCCGGGCCGCCTCGCAGACGGTGTCCGCTATCAGCGCGGTCGCCTCGGGCACGTTGAGCCGCAGCCCGCGCGCTTTTCGGGCGCGGGCCAGTTCGGCCGCACCGAACAGCAGCAGCCGGTCGCGCTCGGTCGGGGTCAGTCGCACGCCGTCACACCTCCTTTGTTAGAACGCCACTCTAAACCGCCTCGGCCGCGAGATGCCAGGTCACTCGGTTCATAAGCGGTGTAGGAGATGCGCGAGATGCGACACATAGATCGACACTCCAAAGACCGCGAGGCGACGGTCGGCCGATGTCCAAGACGGATGCCCGCCCCCGCCCGACGGCGACGACCCCCGGGCCGCACCGATACCGTGGCGACGTGACCAGCACCGACCGGACCAGCACCCCGCGCAGCCGCCGCGAGCGGCCCGCGAAACCCGCCCTGAGCAGGGACGGCATCGTCGCCGCCGCCGTGCACATCCTGCGTACCGAGGGCCTCGGCAAGGTGACCATGCGCCGCCTCGCCGGCGCGCTCGACACCGGTCCCGCCTCGCTGTACGTGTACGTCCGCAACACCGACGAGCTGCACGCGGCGGTCCTCGACGCGCTGCTCGCCGAGGTGGACCTCGCGCCCGCGCGGGACACGTCGGCCGACTGGCGGGAGCGACTGACCGCGCTGCTGACCTCGTACCTGGACATGCTGTTCCGCCATCCGTCGCTGGCCCGCTCGGCGCTGACCGTGCGCCCCGCGGGCGAGCACTACCTGGACCTGGTGGAGGCCCTGCTGTCGCTGCTCCTCGCGGGCGGGGTCCCCGACGCGCGGGCCGCCTGGGGCGTGGACCTGCTCCTGATGTACGCGACGGCCACCGCGGCCGAGCACGCGGGCAGCGAGGAGGACCACATGGACCCCACCGCCGCCGCGCTCGCCACGGCCTCCCCCGCCCGGCATCCGGAGCTCGCCCGGCTCTCCACGACGCTCGTCGCGGGCGCGCCGGAAGCCCGGCTGGGGTGGGGGTTCGCCGCCCTGATCGCGGGGATCGCGGCAGCGCCCGAGCCGCGGGTCAGCGACGACGCCTGACACCTACCGCCGGAACCCCCCGGGGTTCCCGTACCCCACGACGAACTTGTTCGTTACGAACATGTTCGTTACGGTGGAGGGAGAGCCACGGACCAAGGAGGCCACCATGAACACCCCCACCACCCACCCCATCCCCCACCACCCCATCGCCGTCATCGGTGCCGGGCTCGGCGGCCTCACGCTCGCCCGCGTCCTGCGCGTCCACGGCGTCGCCTGCACGCTCTTCGACCTGGACGCCTCGGCCGACGCGCGCGCCCAGGGCGGCATGCTCGACCTGCACGAGGAGACCGCCCAGGCGGCCCTGCGCGCGGCCGGGCTCCACGAGGAGTTCCGCGGGATCGTGCTGTCCGGCGGCGAGGAGAGCCGGATGATCGACCCGGACGGCACGCTGCGCCGGCACGACACGGACGACGGCGACGGCGGCCGCCCCGAGGTCAACCGCGCCGACCTGCGCCGCATCCTTCTGGAGTCACTGCCCGAGGGGACGATCCGCTGGGGCGCGAAGGTCACGGGCGCCGGGCCCACCGACATCCCCGGACGCCATCTGGTCACGCTCGCCGACGGCAGCCGGTTCACCACCGACCTGCTGATCGGCGCCGACGGGGCCTGGTCCAGGGTGCGCCCGCTGCTCACCGACGCGCGGCCCGCGTACACCGGCATCTCGTTCGTGGAGGCCGACGTGCTGCCGGGCGGGGAGCGGTTCGAGGAGCTGGCCGCGTTCATCGGCGGCGGCAGCAGCTTCACGCTCGGCGACGGCAAGGGCCTGCTGACGCACCGCGAGGGCGACGGCCGCATCCACACCTACGTCGCCGTGAAGGCACCCGAGGAGTGGCTCGGCACGATCGACTTCTCCGACACCGGGGCCGCGCGCGCCGCCGTGCTCGCCCTCTTCGACGGCTGGGACGACCGGCTGCGCGCCCTGATCGCGGAGGCCGCCGGGCCGTTGGTGCCGCGCCTGATCCACGCGCTGCCGATCGGCACCGAATGGAGCCGGGTGCCGGGGGTCACGCTGCTCGGGGACGCGGCGCATCTGATGTCGCCGTTCGCCGGCGAGGGCGCCAATCTCGCCATGTTCGACGGCGCCGAGCTGGCCCGCGCGATCGTCGGCCACCCCGGCGACCCGGAGGCCGCGCTCACGTCGTACGAGAAGGGGCTCTTCCCGCGCGGCGCGGAGACCGCGGCCGACTCCGCGGACAACCTCACCCTGATGTTCGGCCCGGACGCGCAGCGCAAGCTGCACGACATGTTCGCGGGCTTCGACGCCGCGCGGGCCTGATATCGGGGCGAGGCCGGCCGCGGGGCGGGCTCAGCCCAGCTGGTGCATCCAGCCGTGCGGGTCCTTCGCCGTGCCGCGCTGGATGTCCAGGAGCGCGTTGCGCAGCTTCAGGGTGACCTCGCCGGCCTTGCCGCCGGACTGCTGCCATTCGCCACTCGCGCGCTTGACCGTGCCGACGGGCGTGATGACGGCGGCGGTGCCGCAGGCGAAGACCTCGGTGAGTTCACCGGAGGCGGAGTCGGCCTGCCACTGCTCGATGGAGACGCGGGACTCCTCGGACTTGTAGCCGAGGTCCTCGGCGACCGAGAGCAGCGAGTCGCGGGTGACGCCCGCGAGCAGCGAACCGGTGAGGGTCGGCGTGATGATCCTGTCGCCGTAGACGAAGTACAGGTTCATGCCGCCCAGTTCCTCGACCCACTTGTGCTCGACGGCGTCGAGGTAGGCGACCTGGTCGCAGCCCTTGGCGGCCGCCTCGGCCTGCGCGAGCAGCGAGGCCGCGTAGTTGCCGCCGGTCTTGGCGTCGCCGACGCCGCCCGGGACGGCGCGCACGCGGTCCTCGGAGAGCCAGATGGAGACGGGCTGCACGCCGCCGGGGAAGTACGCGCCGGCCGGCGAGGCGATGACGATGAAGAGGTACTCGCTCGCGGGCTTCACGCCGAGGCCCACCTCGGTCGCGATCATGAACGGGCGCAGGTACAGGGACTCCTCGCCGCCGTGCGCCGGGACCCAGTCCTTGTCCTGCTGGACGAGCAGGTCACAGGCCTCGATGAACGTCTCGACCGGCAGCTCGGGCATGCCCAGGCGCCAGGCCGAGTGCTGGAAGCGCTTGGCGTTCATGTCGGGGCGGAAGGTGGCGACGGTGCCGTCGGGCTGGCGGTAGGCCTTGAGGCCCTCGAAGATCTCCTGCGCGTAGTGCAGGACGTTCGTCGCCGGGTCGAGGGAGAGCGGACCATAGGGCGTGAGCTGCCCGTCGTGCCAGCCGCGGCCCTCGGTCCACCGGACCGTCACCATGTGATCGGTGAAGTGGCGGCCGAACCCCGGGTTGGTCAGGATCGCCTCGCGCTCCCTGGCGGACAGCGGGGTGGATGAGGGCTTGAGCTCGATCGTGGGCGTCGTCATGGTTGCGTGTCCTTCACCGTTGGTTGTGACGGACCGCGTTCACGCCTGCACTCCTTGTACTAGGACGTCCGAGCTTCTACGTACATCGCGGCCCACGTTCGATTATCGCGCGTGGGGAGGTGTGCTCGAAACGGGCCTGGTGGGTGCGGTGTGGTGCGGCCCGGGGTCATGTTGGCACCCGGGGCCGCGACATGAGAAGCCGCCGGGTGCGTGATGCGTCCCGGCGGCTTCTGCTGTAACAGGGTGAGCGCCGGGTCAGCCGGCTACTCGGCCGGCGAGCGCGTCGCCGATCTCTTCCGTCGAGCGCACGGCGGTGCCGCGCTCGCCGAGGTCGGCGGAGACGGCCGTCTCGATGCGGGCGGCCTCGGTCTCGTAGCCGAGGTGACGCAGGAGCAGCGCGACGGACAGGACGGTGGCCGTGGGGTCGGCCTTGCCCTGGCCCGCGATGTCCGGGGCCGAGCCGTGCACGGGCTCGAACATCGAGGGGAACTCGCGGCTCGGGTTGATGTTCCCGGAGGCCGCGACGCCGATGCCGCCGGAGACGGCAGCGGCGAGGTCGGTGATGATGTCGCCGAAGAGGTTGTCGGTGACGATCACGTCGAAGCGGGCCGGGTCGGTGACGAGGAAGATCGTCGCCGCGTCGACGTGGATGTAGTCGGTGGTGACCTCGGGGAACTCCTGCGCCACCTTGTTGAAGACGTTCGTCCACAGGTGGCCCGCGAAGGTCAGCACGTTGTTCTTGTGGACCAGCGTGAGCTTCTTGCGGGGGCGGGCCTGGGCGCGGGCGAAGGCGTCCCGGACCACGCGCTCGACACCGAAGGCGGTGTTGACGGAGACCTCGGTGGCGACCTCGTGCTCGGTACCCTTGCGGATCGTGCCGCCGTTGCCCGTGTACGGGCCCTCGGTGCCCTCGCGGACGACGACGAAGTCGATCGCGGGCTGACCGGCGAGCGGCGTCGCGACACCCGGGAGCAGCTTGCTCGGCCGCAGGTTCACGTGGTGGTCGAAGGCGAAGCGGAGCTTGAGCAGGAAGCCGCGCTCCAGGACACCGGAGGGGACCGAGGGGTCGCCGATGGCGCCGAGCAGGATGGCGTCGTGCTTCTTGAGGGCGTCGAGATCGGCGTCGGTGAGCGTCTCACCGGTCGCGTGGTACCGCGTGGCGCCGAAGTCGAACTCCTCGGTCTCCAGCTTCACATCCTGCGGAAGCACGGCGGAGAGGACCTTCAGACCCTGGGCCACGACCTCCTGGCCGATACCGTCACCGGGGATCACTGCGAGATTGATGCTGCGAGACATGGTCCGCACCGTACTCCCTGTCCCATGGGATGACATGCCATGTCCACTATGCGGACTTCGGTCCGCCGGGCGGCACCGTCCCGACAGCACCCGTTCACCCTTACGCAGAGCGGGTGTTGGGCTTCGGAGGGAACTTCATCGACATGGACCTCCCCGACTTCGGCATCCCCCCGCACCTCGCGCGCCGGATGAGCATGGCCGAGCAGTACGAGTACGTGCGCACCAAGCTGACGCGCCGCCGCGCCCTGGTGACGGCGGGCGCGGTGGCGGGCGGCCTGCTGACCGGCTGCTCGACCGCCGGACCACCGGACACGGCGACCGCCCCCGCGTCCTCCGCGTCCCCCTCCGCCACCACGTCCGGGGCGCGCCGCGGCTCCGCCGTACCGCCCTTCGGCCGCCACCTCGCCTTCGGAGCCGACCCGCGGACGCAGATGCGGATCTCCTGGCAGACGCCGGCCGCGGTGAAGAAGCCGTACGTCCGCGTCGGTGCGGAGCCCGGCGACCTGAGCCGGAAGATCGAGGCCGAGGTCCGCGACCTGCACACTCCCGGGGTCGACGGGGCGCGCCTCGCGCTCGACCAGTTCTACGTGCACGCGGCCCTGGACGGCCTGCGCCCCGGCACGACGTACTACTACGGCGTCGGCCACGACGGCTTCGACCCGGCGTCCGCGGCGCACCGCCCGACCGTCTCGGCTTTCCGTACGGCGCCGGCGCACCCCGCCGCGTTCACCTTCACCGCGTTCGGCGACCAGGGCGTCGGCAGCGCGGCGGCGGCGAGCGACCACCTCGTGCTGCGCCAGGACCCCGCCTTCCATCTGCACGCGGGCGACCTCTGCTACGCCGACGGCACCGGGCACGGCAAGACCTCGGACGGCTACGACCCCGCCTTCTGGGACCTGTTCCTCAAGCAGAACGAGCAGGTCGCGCGGACCGTGCCCTGGATGGTGACCACGGGCAACCACGACATGGAGGCCTGGTACTCCCCCGACGGGTACGGCGGCCAACTGGCCCGCTGGTCACTGCCGGACAGCGGGTTCGACGCGCACGGGACACCGGGCGCGTACTCCTTCGTCTACGGCAACGTCGGCGTCGTGGCGCTGGACGCGAACGACGTCTCGTACGAGATCCCCGCCAACCTCGGCCACAGCGACGGCCGGCAGACGGCTTGGCTGGACAGGACCCTCCGCGAGCTGCGGGCCTCCCGCACCGTGGACTTCGTCGTCGTCTTCTTCCACCACTGCGCGTACTCGACGTCCACGCACGCCTCGGACGGCGGGGTGCGGGCCGCGTGGCTGCCGCTGTTCGCCCGCCACCAGGTCGACCTGGTGATCAACGGGCACAACCACGTCTACGAGCGGACCGACGCCGTCAAGGACGGCGCGGTGGGCCGCGCGGTGCCGGTCGGCGGCACGACGGACCCGACGCGTGACGGCATCGTGTACGTCACCGCGGGTGGCGGCGGCCGCGACCTGTACGGATTCCGTCCCGGCAGCAAGGAGAGCTACGAGGGACACGAGCACCCCCACGAGTCCATCGACAGTCTCGTGTGGAAGAAGGGACAGCGGTCCACGACCGAGACCGTCGAGTGGTCACGGGTGCGCTACCGCGGGTTCTCCCTGCTCAAGGTGGAGGCGGAGAGTGGCGCGCGCCCGCACCTGAAGGTATCGGCCCTGGCCCAGGACGGGCAGCGCATCGACCACTTCGAAGTGCGGCGCGGTTCCTGACCCTCTGGCGCACGGCCCGGTGGGAACGGTTCGGTGCGAACGGCTCAGTGGCCGGTCTCGCCGCCGTTGTCCCTGCGGTCCAGTGCGCGCTGGAGGGCGGCGGCGGCGATCTTGGCGGTCTGCCGGTCGGCTTCGCTCGACGGGGAGACGTGACGGACTCGGCGGCGGACGGGCGTCGCAGTGGCCATGACGGATCGACTCCTTGAGATCATGGGGATTTCTCAGGGCCGGAAGGGGCGGAGAGCGGGAAGCTGCAGGGGTTGCCTGCGAGGTGCTCCGGCTCGCGTCCGCCATTCGCCAGGTAAGCGATACGTTCGGCTCCTACAAAGCTAGGACGGATCGCTGCTGCTGTCTCCACAATTACTCGGACTTCCTACTATCTGAGACGGCTTCACGCCTTCAGCTCTCTGAGCGCGCGGATCAGGCCACGTACCGGGGCGGTTCCGGCCAGTTCCGGAGTGGTGACGTATCCGACGGAGCGCACGGGGCGGTCCGGTCCGAGATCGGTGATCTCGACGGTGGGCGGTGCTCCGCGCAGGGCCAGCTCCGGCATGATCGCCATGCCGAGACCGGTGCTCACCATCGAGAGCACTGTTCCGTCGTCCTCGGCCCGGACGGTGGCGCGCGGGATCCACTCCTGGGCCGCCCACCACTCCCGGGTATGGGAGCCGCAGTTCTCCGTCCAGTCGACGAGCGGGAGCGTGCGCGGCGCCGGGTGGCCGACGGGGTGCACCAGCGCGTACGCCTCCCGCACGAGGACGTCCCCCACCAGACCGGCCGGCACCGGCGACGTGGCGCCGATCGTCGCGACGGCCAGGTCCGCGCGCCCGGCCACGACCTCCCCCACGGTGCCCGCGCGTATCTGACGGAGCACGTCGGCTACGACGAGGCCTTCGACCACCACGCCGGCACGGCAGCGGACCTGCTGGCGAAGGCGGCGCCCACCGGCATCGACGTGTTCGTCGACAACGTCGGCGGCGACCAACTGGGCGCGGCGATCGGGGCGTTGCGCGAGCGCGGCCGGGTGGTGCGGATCGGCACGGTCGGCCAGTACGACCGGGCCGAGGCGCCGCCGGTCGTCTTCGACCACGCGGACGTGGTGGAGAAGAGCCTGCGCATCGAGGGGTTCCTGGTCTCCAACTACCGCGACGTCCAGGACGAGTTGTACGCGTTCGCGGTGCCGCAGCTGCAGAGCGGGCGGCTCGGCCTCGACGAGACCGTGGTGGACGGGTTCGAGAACATCGTGGCGGCGTTCCTGGGGATGCTGCGCGGCGAGAACACCGGCAAGATCATCGTGCGGTCCTAGCTAGAGAAGGTCGCCGTCGCGCCAGTCGAAGAGCAGTTCGTGCCGCGGGTCGAGGGCGCGGGCGACCAGTGCCGGGAACAGGAACGGCGGGTCCTCGTCGTCGGGCAGCCGGACGACCCCGCCCGGACCGTACGCGGCGAACGGGCCGGTCCACCGGGCCCAGCCGCGCGCCAGGTACAGCGGTGCCCCGTCGGACGACGCCGAGAGCGCGCCGAGGTCGTACGCGCCCAGGATCACCCGCTCCAGGGCACCCATCACGCGCCCGCCGAGCCCGGTGCGCCGCGCGTCGGCGCGGACGGCGACCGCTTCCACGTATCCGACGCGCAGGGTCTGCCCGTCGTGCACGGCGTGACGCTGGGCGACGGAGCCGTGGGCGAGGAGCGCTCCGGAGTCGTCGTGCACGAGGGCGTGCACGCCGCCGAGGCCGTGCGTCCAGTCGTCGTCGGAGAAGTCGCCGTCGAAGGCCGCGTCCAACAGGGCGCGGGCGTCGGCGAGTTCGGGGGCGGCCAGGTCGGCGGTGTGGGCAGTACGCAGCGTGGTCACCGGGCCACGGTACTCACCCGCGTTCCGGCGGCGGCGGATACAGCACCGCCCTCGGCCGGGGTGGGGCCCGTGGCCGAGGGCGGGTGTCTCAGGAGTGGGCGGGGCCCACCGGGTGGGGCATCAGCCCATGTGCGGGTACGGGTAGTCCGTCGGCGGGACCAGCGTCTCCTTGATGGCGCGGGTCAGCGTCCAGCGCATCAGGTTCTGCGGGGCGCCGGCCTTGTCGTTGGTGCCGGACGCGCGGCCGCCGCCGAAGGGCTGCTGGCCGACGACGGCGCCGGTCGACTTGTCGTTGATGTAGAAGTTGCCCGCCGCGTAGCGGAGCTTCTCCATCGTGTACGCGGCCGCGGCACGGTCGTTGGCGATGACCGAGCCGGTGAGCGCGTAGTCCGACGCCGACTCCATCTGCTCCAGCATGGCGTCGTACTGGTCGTCCGAGCTGTCGTCGTAGACGTGCACGGCGAGGAAGGGGCCGAAGTACTCGGTCGTGAAGACCTCGTTGGCCGGGTCGGTGCACTCGACGACCGTCGGACGCACGAAGTAGCCGACGGAGTCGTCGTACGTGCCGCCCGCGACGATCGTGCAGGAGTCGTCCGACTTCGCGCGGTCGATCGCGGCCTTGTTCTTGGCGAAGGACCGCTCGTCGATGACGGCGCCGATGAAGTTCGACAGGTCGGTGACGTCACCCATGGTGATGCCGTCGACCTCGGCCGCGAACTCCTCCTTGAACCCGTCGTTCCAGATGGACGCCGGGATGTAGGCGCGCGAGGAGGCGGAGCACTTCTGGCCCTGGTACTCGAAGGAGCCGCGGGTCAGCGCCGTCTTGAGGACGGCACGGTCGGCGCTCGGGTGGGCGACGACGAAGTCCTTGCCGCCGGTCTCGCCGACGAGACGCGGGTACGTGCGGTACTTCTCGATGTTGTTGCCGACCGTCTTCCACAGGTGCTGGAAGGTCTTGGTCGAGCCGGTGAAGTGGATGCCGGCGAGGTCGCGGTGGTTCAGGGCCACCTCGGAGACGGCGAGGCCGTCACCCGTCACCAGGTTGATGACGCCCTTGGGGAGGCCGGCCTCCTCCAGGAGCTGGAGGAGCAGGACGGCGGCGTGCGTCTGCGTCGGGGACGGCTTCCACACGACGACGTTGCCCATGAGCGCCGGGGCGGTGGGCAGGTTGCCCGCGATGGCCGTGAAGTTGAACGGCGTGATCGCGTAGACGAAGCCCTCCAGCGGGCGGTGGTCCATGCGGTTCCACACGCCCGTGGAGTTGGCCGGCGGCTGCTCGGCGAGCAGGTTGCGGGCGTAGTGGACGTTGAAGCGCCAGAAGTCGACGAGCTCACAGGGCGTGTCGATCTCGGCCTGCTGCGCGGTCTTCGACTGGCCCAGCATGGTGGAGGCGGCCAGCGTCTCGCGCCACGTGGTGGAGAGCAGCTCGGCGGCGCGCAGGATGATCGCGGCGCGGTCGTCGAACGCCATCGCGCGCCAGGCCGGGGCGGCGGCCAGGGCGGCGTCGACCGCGTCCTGGGCGTCCCGCGTCGTGGCGTTGGCGTACGTACCGATGACGGCCTTGTGGTTGTGCGGCTGCACGACGTCGAAGCGCTCGCCGCCGCCCATCCGACGCACACCGCCGATGGTGCAGGGCAGCTCGATCGGGTTCTCGGCCAGCTCCTTGAGCTTGGCCTCCAGGCGGGCGCGCTCCGGCGAACCGGGGGCGTAGCCGTGCACCGGCTCGTTGACCGGGGCGGGGACTCGGGTCACGGCGTCCAGCGTCATGGGTCCGTATCTCCTTCGGGGGTCGGGAGTCATCGGGAAGCGGTAGGGGCCCTGCAACAGGGCGGTCAGCCCTTGGTGAGGACCGAGCGGGCGAAGAAGAGCAGGTTGGCCGGCTTCTCCGCGAGGCGGCGCATGAAGTATCCGTACCAGTCGGTGCCGTACGCGGTGTAGACCCGCATCCGGTGTCCTTCGGCGGAGAGTCGCAGGTGCTCGTCGCTGCGGATGCCGTACAGCATCTGGAACTCGTACTCGTCCAGCTTGCGCCCGGCGGTCCGGGCGAGCTCCTGCGCGATGGAGATCAGGCGGGGGTCGTGGGAGCCGATCATCGGGTACCCGGAGCCCTCCATGAGGATCCGCATGATCCGCACGTACGCCTTGTCGGTCTCGGCCTTGTCCTGGTACGCGACCTCGGCGGGCTCCTTGTAGGCGCCCTTCACGATGCGCACGCGGCTGCCTGCGGCGGCGAGCCGGCGGGCGTCGTCCTCGGTGCGGAAGAGGTAGGCCTGGATGACACAGCCGGTCTGCGGGAAGTCCTTCCGCAGCTCCTCGTGGATGGCGAACATCGAGTCGAGGGTGGTGTGGTCCTCGGCGTCCAGAGTGACCGTGGTGCCGATGGCGGCGGCGGCGATGACGACCGGGCGGACGTTGGCGAGGGCCAGTTCGTGGCCGCCTTCCAGCGCCTGGCCGAACATCGACAGCTTCACGGACATCTCGGCCCTGGCACCCAGGCCCAGGTCCTTGAGGCGGCCGATCAGCTCCAGGTAGGCGTCGCGTGCGGCGTGCGACTGCTCGACGGTGGTGATGTCCTCACCGACGACGTCGAGGGTGACTTCGAGGCCCTTCGCGGTGGCGTCCTGGATGACCGGCACGACCTGGTCGACGTTCTCACCGGCGATGAACCGGTCGACGACCTGCTTGGTGCCCGGCGCCGCCGACACGAACGAACGCATCTTGTCGCTGCGCGACGCGGCGAGGATCAGGGGAGCCAGCACGGGGCACCTCCATGGAGCATGAGTACGGAGAGGCCGAACCACCGCAAAGCGGGAACGGCACGGGGAACCACCGTGAAATCTAAATATCCCTCCGATCCTGTGCCATCGACAGCTGTCACGCATCTGTGGCCGCCACCTCAGACAAATGTATGAAGAGACACGGGCGAGACGCGTGAGATGCGCGAGACTGGTGGGGTGAAAGGCGACTACCAGGAACTCGTCGACGAGATCTCGGCGCTGCTCGGCGCGCCCGCGACCTTGGAGAATCGTGACTTCAGGCTGATCGCCTTCGGAGCGCAGGTCAGCGACGGGGACGCCGACACCGACTTCGACGCGTCGGCACTCGACCCGGTCCGCACCCGCTCGATCCTCACGCGCAGCTCCACGCCGGCCGTCCGCGCCTGGTTCGAGGGCTTCGGCATCGCCCGCGCCACCGAGCCGGTCCGCATCCCGGCGACACCGGAGGCCGGGGTCTACCGCGGCCGCGTCTGTCTTCCCGTACGGCACCGGGGCATCGTCCTCGGTTACGTATGGCTGCTCGACGACGATCCGGGGCCGACCCGGGACCAGCTCGACGCGGCGATGGAGGTGGCCGGCCGGATCGGCGCGCAGCTCGCGGACGAGGCACAGGCGGGCGCCGACCTCACCCGCGAGTTCCACTCCGTGCTCACGGCCGAGCGCGGCTGGCAGCGGGACATGGCGGTGGCCGCGCTGCGCACGGCGCTCGGCAGCCGCGCGGAGGGGCTGCACACGGTGGTCTGCGTCGCGCCCTGGCCGTCCGCCGACCCCGACGACGCCCCCTCGGTCCGTACGATCCCGGCGGCCGACGCGCTGTGCACGGTGCCCTGGGGCGTGACGGGCCAGTGCCTGGCCCTGCTGGTCCGGCTGCGTTCGGCGGAGGTGCTCGCCCCGGCGCTCACGGCGGCGGCGAAGCTGCGCTCCCGGGCCGGTACGGCACCGGTGGCGGCGGGCATCGGCGCCCCCCGCAAGGATCTCGCGGAGCTCGCCGCGGCCTGGCACGAGGCGACGGCCGCGGCCCGCACGGCCCTGGCCAACCCGCGCCTGGGCCCCGACACCCAGTGGTCGGCGATCGGCCCGTACCGGCTGCTCACCGCACTGCCCGCGGAGGCCGCGCACGACCCGGCGGTGACCCCGCTGCTCGCCCCCGCCCACCGCCAGCTCGCGCACACCGCCGAGGTGTTCCTCGACTGCGCGGGCCAGGCGGGCCGCACGGCAGCGGCCCTCGGCATCCACCGCCAGACCCTCTACTACCGCCTCTCCCGCGTCGAACAGCTCACCGGCCTCGACCTCGACGAGGGCGAGGACCGGCTGCTGCTGCACATGGGGCTGAAGGCGGCGCGGCTCTAGGACCCGGTTCCGTACGCCCGCAGGAAGGTGTCGACAGCCGCCCGCGCGACCTCCCGCGTCTCGGCGGCGCCCACCGTCCGGGTTCCGAGCCCTGAGCGTGCCTCCATCGGGCCGGTGAGCAGGGCGAGGAACTGCTCGGCCGCGCGCGCCGGGTCCTCCGTCGCCAGCCGCCCGCCGAGGGCGAGCCGCGCGAACCGGTCGGCGAGCGCCTCCCCCAGCGGTTCAGCCGTACGCCCCGGCACCACCTCGGCGAGATCGGGGAACGTCATGATCTGCGCGTAGGTCAACGCCCGCAGCGAACGGGCCCGTTGACCGCAGCACACCTTCAGCAGCCGGTGCCCGACGTCCTCCAGGCATGCCCGCAGATCGTCGCCGGGCTCGCGCAGCCGCTCGACGACGGCGAGATTCTCGGCCTTGACGAGGTCGGCGGCGGCCGCCATCGCATGCCGGAACAGGTTCTCCTTGTCGCCGAGGTGGTTGTAGACGGTCGGTTTGGCCACCCCGGCCTCCACGGCGATCTCCTGCACACAGGCCTGCGCGTATCCACGCCGCGCGAACACGGCGAACGCGGCGTCGAGGATGGCCTGCCGCTTGTCGATACGCCCCCGGGGCGCGGGGTGAAGGGTCATGTGGCGGAGCCACCCGTCCCTTTGCGCCGTGCGGCGAGGGCGTGTGCCGGACGACGCGACGCCGCGGAGACCCGTCAGAAGGGCCCTAGCCCGCCGCGGCAACCAACTGCCGCAGTCCCTCGGTGAGTTGATCGGCGCTCGGCGAGAACTCCGCGTCGAAGGTGTGCTGGGCGATCAGGCCCAGGACCAGGACCGTGAAGAACTTGCCGAGGGTGTCCACGCTGGGGTCGTCGGCGGGCGGCTCCTCGCCTCCCATGATCATGCCGATGAAGCCGCGGCCCGCCTCGCGCTGAGCCGCCGCCAGGTACTCCCGTACGACCGGGAGCTTGTCCCCCATCGTCACGAGCTCGATGCTCAGATGCCAAATGGAGCCGGGCTTGCCGAGGCTGTCGGTGATGCCCGCCATGACGGCGCGGAAGCGCTCCAACGAGCCGTCGGCGCCCGGCAGTTCCTGCGGATCGGCCCACTCGTCCGAGGTGCCCTCGGCGAGCGCCACGTACGCCTGCGCGAGCAGCGTGTCCTTCGAGCCGTAGTGGTAGCCGATGGACGCCAGGTTCGTCCCCGACTCCTTGACGATGTCGCGCGCGGTCGTGCGCACGAACCCCTTCTCCAGCAGGCAGCGCTTGGCGCCTTCGAGCAGATCCTCGCGATGTCCCATGCCTCCACCCTACCCAGCATCCAGACGATTGTCTTAGACGGTCGTAATAGACGTGCGTACTAGACAAGCGTTTAAGACGCTCGTACAGTTCCTGCCATGACGAACCCGACGAGCACCACCGCACCTCCCGACTCCCTTGCCGGACGCCGCGAATGGACCGCCCTCGGCGTGCTGATGCTGCCGCTGCTCCTGGTGTCGATGGACGTCTCGGTCCTCTACTTCGCGATCCCCGCGATCAGCGCGGACCTGGCGCCGAGCGGCACCCAGCAGCTGTGGATCTTCGACATCTACGCGTTCGTGCTCGCGGGCCTGCTGATGACCATGGGCTCGCTCGGCGACCGGATCGGCCGCCGCAAACTGCTCCTGATCGGCGCCGCCGCCTTCGGCACGGCCTCCGTGCTGGCCGCCTACGCGAACAGCGCCGAGACCCTCATCGCCGCCCGCGCGCTCCTCGGGGTCGGCGGCGCGACCCTCATGCCGTCCACCATGGGACTCGTCCGCACGATGTTCACCGACCCGGGCCAGCGCGCGAAGGCGATCGGCCTGTGGTCGGGCGTCATGACCGGCGGCATCGCGCTCGGTTCGGTGATGAGCGGCGTCCTCGTCGAGTACTTCTGGTGGGGCTCGGTCTTCCTCGTCAACCTGCCCGCGATGGTGCTGCTCCTGGTCCTCGGCCCGATCCTGCTCCCGGAGTCCAGAAACCCCGGGCCCGGCCGCTTCGACCTGCTCAGCGTGCCGCTGTCGATGGCGGCCGTACTGCCGGTGATCTACGGCATCAAGGAGATCCCGTCCGAGGGCTGGAACGTGCGGTACGTCGTCTCGATCACCGTGGGCCTGCTGTTCGCCGCCCTGTTCGTGCACCGCCAGCGCACAGCGAAGTCACCGCTGGTCTCCCCCGCCCTGTTCCGCGGCCGGGGATTCGCCCCCGCCGTCGTCCTGAACCTCGTCTCGTCCTTCGGGATGATGGGCTCGGCGTTCTTCACCACGCAGTACCTCCAGTCCGTGCTCGGCAAGAGCTCCATGGCGGCCGCGCTCTGGTCGCTGCTGCCCACGGTCCTGGTCGGGGTGGCGGCACCCGTCTCCGCGCAGCTGGTCGCGAAGGGCGTGCACCGCGCCCATGTCGTCGCCGCCGGCTTCGCCGTCGCCGCCTGCGGATACGCCCTGCTGATCTTCACCGGCACCAGCTCGCTCTGGCTCGTCCTGGCCGGCGCCGGTGTCCTCGCCTCCGGGATCGTCACCGTGATGTCCCAGATGATGGACCTGGCGCTCGGCACCGTCCCGGTCGCCCACTCGGGGTCCGCCGCGTCGCTGCTGGAGACGGGCGCCGAGTTCGGCGGCGCCCTCGGCATGGCCGTCCTGGGCTCCATCGGCACGGCGGTCTACCGCCACGACATCCCGGCGGGCGCCCCGGCGGCCGCGCACGAGACGCTGGGCGGCGCGCTGGCGGTCGCCGGACAGCTGCCCGGCGACGCGGGCCGGGCCCTGACGGCCGCCGCGCGGGAGGCCTTCACCCACGGCATGCAGGCGGCGGCGATCGCGGGCACGGTCCTGCTGCTGGCCGCCGCGGTCCTCGCCGCGGTGACCCTGCGCAATGTGGCGGTACGCGAACCCGCCACCACGCCGGCCGCCCACGACCCGGCGCCCGCCGACGCGGCGACGGCCTGACACGCGTCCGCCGGGCCCCGCTCACCAGGGGCCCGGACCCACGGACGACCTCGACGCAGCGTGCCAGGATGGGCCCGTGGCACAGACATTCGAGACGCCGTTCATCGGCCGGGCGGACGAACTCGCCCGGCTCACCGGCGTGCTGGAGCGGGCCGCGGCCGGCGATCCGCGCGCCGTCCTGCTCGCCGGGGACGCCGGCGTCGGCAAGACCCGCGTGCTCACGGAGGCCGCGGCCCACGCCGCCGCCACCGGCATGACCGTCCTGACCGGCCACTGCGTGGACCTCGGCGACGTGGGCCTGCCCTACCTGCCGTTCACCGAGATCCTCGGCGCGGCCGCCGACGACGACCGGCTCGCCCCGGCCTTCGCCGGACACCCCGCCGTGGACCGGCTGCTCGGCAGGGGCCCGGGGAGCGGCCCCGCGCCCGACCCCGGCAGCCGCCTCCAGCTCTTCGAGGGCGTCGCGGGACTCCTCGCCGACCTGACCGCCCTGGCCCCGCTCCTCCTGGTCGTCGAAGACCTCCACTGGGCGGACCAGTCCTCTCGCGACCTGCTCCGCTTCCTGCTCAGCCGGGGCGTCCTGCAGCGGCCCGCACCCGGCGGCCCGCCCCACCGCCTCGCGGTCTTCGCCTCGTACCGCGCGGACGACCTGCACCGCCGCCACCCCCTGCGGCCGCTCCTCGCCGAGCTGGTCAGGCTGCCCGCCGTCGACCGGCTCGAACTGCGCCCGCTGGCCGACGCGGACGTGGCCCGGCTCGTGCGCGCGCAGCGCACCGGCCCCGTCCCCGACAGCACGGTCCGCCACATCGTCGACCGCGCCGAGGGAAACGCCTTCTACGCCGAGGAGTTGCTCGCCGCGCTCCCCGGCGACGTCGGCCCCGGCTCCCCCGCCCTGCACAGCGGCCTGGGCGGTCTCGCCGACGTGCTGCTCATCCGGGTCGAGCAACTGACCGAAACCGCCCAGCAGGTCCTGCGCACGGCGGCCGTCGCGGGCCGCCGGGTCGGGCACGAGCTGCTGCGGGACGCCGTACAACTGCCGCAGGACGAGCTGGAGTCGGCGCTGCGCGAGGCCGTCGGGCGCCAACTGCTGCTGCCCGGCGACGACGCGACGTACTCCTTCCGGCACGCCCTCACCCGCGAGGCCGTCTACGCGGATCTGCTGCCCGGCGAGCGGGTCCGGCTGCACGGGGTCTTCGCCCGGCTCCTCGCGGGCGAGGACCGTCCGGCCGAGAGCGCGGCGGAGCGTGCCCACCACTCGCGCGAGAGCCACGACCTGGCCGACGCGCTGGCCGCCTCCCTCGAAGCCGCTGACCACGCGCAGCGGGTCCGCGCGCCCGCCGAGGAACTGCGCCACCTGGAGACCGCGCTCGAACTGTGGGCCGTCGTGGACGCGTCCGCCCGCCCCGAGGACCGCGACACGGTCACCCTCACCCTGCGCGCCTCGGCCGCCGCCGCCCGCGCCGGCGAACCGCATCGCGCGGTCCAGCTCACCCGCTCCGCGCTCGCGCGGGTCGGCTCGGACGCCGACTCCGAACTCGCCGCCCGGGTGCGCTACACCCTCGCCGGCAACCTGATGCGGATCGACAACCTGGAGGCCGCGTTCACCTACAGCAGCGAGGCGCTCACGCTGATCCCGGCCGAGCCGCCCTCGTACACCTGGGTGTGGGCGGCCGCGACCCACGTCATGGCCGCGCGGTACGTGGGGCGTGACGAGGACGCCGAGCGCGTCGCCCGGCAGGCGCTGGACGTCGCCGAGCGGCTCCGACTGGCCGACGCCCAGGCCGACTTGATGATCTCGCTGGTCGGCCTGGAGGCACACAACCGGCGTACGGCACAAGGCCGGGAACGACTGCTCCGGGCCCGCGAACTGGCCCGCACCGCCGCGAACCTCCCGGTGGAGATGCGGGCGTTGTACAACCTCGCCATCGGCTGTTACGAGTCGGGCGCGCTGGACGCGTGCCTGACCTGGATCGCCGACGGCCTCGACCGCGCCCGCCGCGCCGGGCTCCTCTCCTCGCCGTACTCCCTGGAGCTGCGCTACCTGCAGTCCGTGCTGCTCTACACGCTGGGCCGCTGGGACGAGTGCGCGCGAGCGGCCGCCGCCGACGCCCAACTGCTCACGACCGCGGGCGGGTTCACCACCGCGCCCGCCCTGTACGTGACCCTGGCCCGCGGCGGGTTCGACGCGGCCGTCGCCGGGGCCCGGGCGCTGATCGACGGCCCCGCCGACTGGATGGCGGCGCTCGTCGCGAGCGTCGTGCTGACCGACGCGGCGGCACTGCGCGGCGACGCCGAGGAATGCGTACGCCGGATGCACGCCTCGGTCGAACGGCTCACGGAAGGCGCGGGCTCCGAACGGCCCGACGCCGTGGTCCGGCTCGCCGCGCTGACCCTGGCGGCGGTCGCGGACGCGGCGGAGGAGGCCCGGCTCTCCGGCGACGCGACGGGCGCCGCCCGCTGGGCGAAGACCGCCACGGAACTGGTGGAGCTGGCCCGGAACACGGCGGCCCACGGCGAGGACGGCACCGAGCAGGGGCCCGAGGGCCTCGCCTGGCTGGCCCGCGCCGAGGCCGAGGGAGCGCGCGCCGCCACCGGTCCGGAGGTCGCCGCCTGGCAGCGGGCCGTGACGGCGTTCGGCTACGGCGAGCCCTACGAACTGGCCCGCTGCCAAAGGCGGCTCGCGGAAGCCCTGCTCACCGCCGACCGCCGCGAGGAGGCCGCCGAGCAGGCGCGCGCGGCCCGGTCCACCGCGGTGCGGCTCGGCGCCGTGCCGCTGCGCGAGGCCGTGGACGCCCTGGTCCGGCGGGGCCGCCTCGCCGACGCACCGGACGCCGGGGCGCGGATCGCCGCCCTGACCGCCCGGGAGAGCGACGTGCTGCGGCTGCTCGGCCGGGGCCGCACCAACCGCCAGATCGGCGAGGAGCTGTTCATCAGCGGCAAGACGGCGAGCGTCCACGTCTCGAACATCCTCGCCAAGCTGGGCGCCGCGAGCCGCACCGAGGCCGTGGGCATCGCCTACCGCGAGGGGCTGATCGAGCCGGAGACCAGCACGCCCGGCTGAGCGTCGTTGCGTGAACGCGCGAGGGCCGGGCCACCCGTGGGTGACCCGGCCCTCTGCGACGGTGGCTCAGACGAGGTTGACGGAGCGCGCCGACGTCGCGCCGATCTCCGCGGCGACCTCGGTGAGGACGCTCTGCGGGACCGAGTCGTCGACGGTCAGCACGGCGAGGGCTTCGCCGCCCACGTCGGCGCGGGCGACCTGCATGCCGCCGATGTTGATCCCGGACTCGCCGAGGACCCGGCCCACGGTGCCGACGACACCGGGACGGTCCTCGTAGCGCAGGACGACCATGTGGTCGGCGAGCGCCAGGTCCACGTCGTACTCGCCGACGGCGACGATCTTCTGCAGGTGCTTGGGGCCGGCGAGCGTACCGGAGACCGAGACCTCCTGGCCGTCGCTGAGGGTGCCGCGCACCGTGACCACGTTGCGGTGGTCGGGCGACTCGGAGCTCGTGGTCAGCCGGACCTCGACGCCCCGCTCCTGCGCGAACAGAGGAGCGTTCACGTAACTGACCGTCTCGTCGACGACGTCCTCGAACACGCCCTTGAGCGCGGAGAGTTCGAGCACCTTCACGTCGTGCTGGGTGATCTCGCCGTACACCTCGACGTCGAGACGGACCGCGACCTCGCCCGCGAGGGCGGTGAAGATCCGGCCGAGGCGCTCGGCGAGCGGCAGGCCCGGCTTGACGTCCTCGGCGATGACGCCGCCCTGGACGTTGACCGCGTCCGGCACCAGCTCGCCGGCGAGCGCGAGGCGCACCGACTTGGCGACGGCGATGCCCGCCTTCTCCTGGGCCTCGTCGGTCGAGGCGCCGAGGTGCGGGGTGCAGACGACCTGGTCGAACTGGAACAGCGGGGAGTCCGTGCAGGGCTCCTTCGCGTACACGTCCAGGCCGGCGCCGGCGACGCGGCCCTCCTTGAGCGCCGAGTACAGCGCCTCCTCGTCGACGATCCCGCCGCGCGCGGCGTTCACGATGCGCACCGAGGGCTTGACCTTGTGCAGCGCGTCGTCGCCGATCAGGCCGATTGTCTCGGGGGTCTTGGGCAGGTGCACGGTGATGAAGTCGGAGACCTCGAGCAGCTCGTCGAGGGAGAGCACCTTGACGCCCATCTGCGCGGCCCGCGCGGGCTGCACGTAGGGGTCGTAGGCGACGACCTTCATGCCGAAGGCCGACATGCGCTGGGCGACGAGGGCGCCGATGCGGCCCAGGCCCACGACACCGAGGGTCTTCTCCGCGAGCTCGACGCCCGTGTACTTGCTGCGCTTCCACTCGCCGCCCTTGAGGGCCTGGCTGCCCTGCGGGATGTTGCGCGCGGTGGCGATGAGGAGACCACAGGCCAGCTCGGCGGCGGTCACGATGTTCGACGTCGGGGCGTTGACGACCATCACGCCGGCCTTGGTGGCGGCGGAGACGTCCACGTTGTCCAGGCCGACGCCGGCTCGTGCGACGACCTTCAGCTTGCTCGCGGCGGCGACGGCCTCGGCGTCGACCTTGGTGGCCGAGCGGATCAGGATCGCGTCGACGTCGGCGATGGCGGGCAGCAGTTCCGCGCGGTCTCCGCCATTGCAGTGCCGGATCTCGAAGTCCGGGCCCAGGGCGTCGACGGTGGCGGGCGACAGCTCTTCGGCGATGAGTACGACGGGTTTGCCGGTGGCAGCAGTGCTCACGTGAGTCCTCACAAGTCCCAATGCGGACGGCCGTCCCGACGGCCGCAAGCGGTGGAGGTGGGTGCATGGCCGCGTGGAAGACGCACGACGCTGTGGGCCCGACGCGTATTAGTTCAGCAGTGTAGTGGCGCCGGGGAGGCCGTCTTGCGCCTCCCCGGAAGGATCACTCGTCCGTGGCTGGACGCCATGGACAACCATGTGGACAGCCTATGGAGAACGGGGCCGCGGCGTGTGCCGCGGCCCCGCTCCCGAGTGGCTTACGCCTCCTCGTTGTCCACCCAGCTCATGAGCTTGCGCAGCTCCTTGCCGGTGGTCTCCAGGAGGTGGTTCTCGTCCTGGGTCTTGTACTCGTTGTACTTCTTCAGGCCCGAGTGGTACTCGTCCATCCAGTTGCGGGCGAAGGTGCCGTCCTGGATCTCGGCGAGGATCTGCTTCATCTCGGCCTTGGTGGCGTCCGTGATGATGCGCGGGCCCGAGACGTAGTCGCCCCACTCGGCGGTCTCGGAGATCGACCAGCGCATCTTCTCCAGGCCGCCCTCGTACATGAGGTCCACGATGAGCTTCAGCTCGTGCAGGCACTCGAAGTACGCGATCTCCGGCTGGTAGCCGGCCTCGGTCAGCGTCTCGAAGCCCGCCTTCACCAGCGCCGCGGTACCGCCGCAGAGCACGGCCTGCTCACCGAACAGGTCGGTCTCGGTCTCCTCGGTGAAGGTCGTCTTGATGACGCCGGCGCGGGTGCCGCCGATGCCCTTCGCGTAGGACAGCGCCAGCTCGAAGGCCTTGCCGGTGGCGTCCTGCTCGACCGCCGCGATACACGGCACGCCGCGGCCCTCTTCGTACTGACGGCGCACGAGGTGACCCGGGCCCTTGGGGGCGACCATGCAGACGTCGACGCCCGCCGGGGGCTTGATGAAGTCGTAGCGGATGTTGAGGCCGTGCCCGAAGAACAGCGCGTCGCCGTCCTTCAGGTTGTCCTTGATGGACTCCTCGTAGACCGTGGCCTGGAGCGGGTCCGGGACCAGGATCATGATGACGTCGGCCTCGGCCGTCGCCTCGGCGGGGGTGACGACACGCAGGCCCTGCTCCTCGGCCTTCGCCTTGGACTTGGAGCCCTCGTGCAGACCGACGCGCACGTCGACGCCCGAGTCACGCAGGGACAGCGCGTGGGCGTGGCCCTGGCTGCCGTATCCGATCACCGCGACCTTGCGGTTCTGGATGATGGACAGATCGGCGTCGTCGTCGTAGAACAGCTCGGCCACTGGGGTTCTCCTCGTTTACGGTATTGCTGGTTCTGCGTCCCACCGTACGGCGGGCGAAGGACAGAAGGTTTTCAGGTCTCGCGATGCGAGCGGGGTGACGCCGGGATCCGGCCGAATCAGGTTCTACCGGTTCAGGCCGTGCGGTCGAGCGCCCGCAGGCTCCGGTCGGTGATGGAGCGCGAGCCGCGGCCGATCGCGATGGTCCCGGACTGGACGAGCTCCTTGATGCCGAAGGGTTCCAGCATCTTGAGCATCGCTTCGAGCTTGTCGCTGGAGCCGGTGGCCTCGATGGTGACGGCCTCGGGCGAGACGTCCACGGTCTTGGCGCGGAACAGCTGGACGATCTCGACGATCTGCGAGCGCGTCTCGTTGTCGGCGCGGACCTTGGCGAGCACGAGCTCGCGCTGGACGGCGGCGCCCGGTTCCAGTTCGACGATCTTCAGGACGTTGACCAGCTTGTTGAGCTGCTTGGTGACCTGTTCGAGCGGGAGTCCCTCGACATTCACGACGATGGTGATGCGGGAGATGTCGGGGTGCTCGGTGATACCGACGGCGAGTGAGTCGATATTGAAGCCGCGGCGCGAGAACAGGGCGGTGATGCGGGCGAGCACGCCCGGCTTGTTCTCGACCAGGACGGAGAGCGTGTGCTTGGTGGACATGGTGCGGGTTCCCTCTTCCCTACAGCTCTCAGTCGTCTTCGTTGTCGCCGAAGTCGGGGCGGACGCCGCGCGCGGCCATGACCTCGTCGTTCGAGGTGCCGGCGGCGACCATCGGCCACACCATGGCGTCCTCGTGGACGATGAAGTCGATCACGACCGGCCGGTCGTTGACCGAGTTCGCCTCCTCGATGCACTTGTCGAGGTCCTCGGGGCGCTCACAGCGGATGGCGTAGCAGCCCATCGCCTCGGACAGCTTCACGAAGTCGGGGACGCGGGTCCCCTTGTTGGGCGGGGTGTCGCCCTCCGGGCCCGCGTGCAGCACCGTGTTCGAGTAGCGCTGGTTGTAGAAGAGGGTCTGCCACTGGCGGACCATCCCGAGCGCGCCGTTGTTGATGATGGCGACCTTGATCGGGATGTTGTTCAGGGCGCAGGTGGTGAGCTCCTGATTGGTCATCTGGAAGCAGCCGTCGCCGTCGATCGCCCAGACCGGCTTGTCCGGGGCCCCGGCCTTGGCGCCCATCGCGGCGGGCACCGCGTAGCCCATGGTCCCGGCGCCGCCCGAGTTCAGCCACGTGGCCGGCTTCTCGTACTGGATGTAGTGCGCGGCCCACATCTGGTGCTGGCCCACGCCCGCGGTGAAGATCGTGTCGTCGGGGGCGAGTTGGCCGATGCGCTCGATGACCTGCTGCGGGGAGAGCGAGCCGTCCTCCGGCTGGTCGTAGCCGAGCGGGTAGGTCTCGCGCCAGCGGTCGAGCCCCTTCCACCAGGCGCTGTAGTCGCCGGTCTGGCCCTCGCTGTGCTCCTTCTGCACGGCCTGGATCAGGTCGGCGATGACCTCGCGGGCGTCACCGACGATCGGCACGTCGGCGGCGCGGTTCTTGCCGATCTCGGCCGGGTCGATGTCGGCGTGGACGATCTTCGCGAACGGCGCGAAGCTGTCCAGCTTGCCGGTGACGCGGTCGTCGAAACGGGCACCGAGGGCGACGATCAGGTCGGCCTTCTGCAGCGCGGTGACGGCGGTGACCGAACCGTGCATGCCCGGCATTCCCACGTGCAGCGGGTGGCTGTCGGGGAACGCGCCGAGCGCCATCAGGGTGGTGGTGACGGGCGCTCCGGTGAGCTCGGCGAGGACCTTGAGCTCGGCGGTGGCCCGCGCCTTGAGGACGCCGCCACCCACGTAGAGGACGGGCCGCTTCGCGCTCGTGATCAGCTTCGCGGCCTCGCGGATCTGCTTGGCGTGCGGCTTGGTCACCGGGCGGTAGCCGGGCAGGTCCGTCTGCGGCGGCCAGGCGAACGTCGTCTGCGCCTGCAGCAGGTCCTTCGGGATGTCCACGAGGACCGGGCCCGGGCGCCCCGTGGAGGCGATGTGGAACGCCTCGGCGATCGCCTTCGGGATGTCCTCGGCCTTGGTGACCAGGAAGTTGTGCTTCGTGATCGGCATGCTGATGCCGACGATGTCCGCTTCCTGGAAGGCGTCCGTGCCGATCGCGGCCGAGACGACCTGGCCGGTGATCGCGACCAGCGGCACCGAGTCCATGTACGCGTCGGCGATCGGGGTGACCAGGTTGGTGGCGCCCGGACCGGAAGTGGCCATGCAGACACCGACCTTGCCGGTGGCCTGCGCGTAACCGGTCGCCGCGTGCCCCGCACCCTGCTCGTGACGGACGAGCACGTGGCGCACCCGGCTCGAGTCCATCATCGGGTCGTACGCCGGAAGGATCGTGCCGCCGGGAATGCCGAATACGGTGTCGGCCCCGACCTCCTCAAGCGAGCGAATGAGGGACTTCGCACCCGTGACGTGCTCGACGGGGGCGGACTGCTGTCCTCCGGAACGGGGCCGCGGCTGCGGATGGTGGGCCCCGGTGGCCTGCTCGGTCATCGGCATTCTCTTCTCGATGCTGAGGGTTTTTGCGAGGGTTGTGCAGGGGTCTAACGCGTTGCGTCCTGTGCCGGTGCAACAAAAAACCCCTCGTGCCGTGAGGCAAGCGAGGGGAGCGCGCCGGGAGCGGTTGCTGGGGATTGTGGTGTTCCCACCAGTGGATCCCAGCTTCAGCCGACGCGCTTTCCAAGTACGAGAATTCGGGTGCGCATGGCATTGACCCTCCCCCCGGCACGCAGGGCGTGTCAAGTGGGTGGGACGGGAGTCTCATCATGTGAGCGCAGGGCGGTCGCGCCGGCGAACACCGGCTCGGCCGGTCCCCTCGGCACGGGGTACTCCCCCGCGGCCAGCGCGCGCCGCAGCCGGTACTCGTCGAGCGGCCCGGAGAACGCCATCCCCTGACCGTGCGTGCACCCCATCGCCCGCAGCGCGAGCACCTGCTCGGGCAGGTCGACTCCGTCGGCCACCGAGGTCAGCCCGAGGTCCCCGGCGATCCGCAGCAGCCCACTGGTGATCTTGTGCAGGCGCGCCGACTCGACGACGCCCTCCACGAGCGACCGGTCCAGTTTCAGTACGTCCACGGGGAGCCGGCGCAGTGCGGTGATCGCCGCATAGCCGCTGCCGAACCCGTCCAGGGCGATACGGACGCCGAGTCTGCGCAGCGCGGTGAGACGCCGCTCCAGCTCGTCCAGCGGCACTCTCGGATCGCTGTCGGCCAGCTCGATGACCAGCGCGCCCGAGGGCAGCCCGTGCCGGGTCAGCAACGCCTCGATGGAGCCGAGCGGCATGGCCCGGTCGAGGAGTCTGCGGGCGCTGATCCGCACGGCGACCGGTGTCGCGTGCCCCCTGCGGCCACGCTCGGCGGCCTGCGCGACGGCCTCCTCCAGCACCCAGCGGCCCAGCTCCGCGGTCCGCTCGCTGTCGTCGGCCACGCGCAGGAACTCGGCGGGCGTGAAGAGGATGCCCTGCGTCGAGCGCCAGCGCGCCTGCGCGGCGACCGCCGTGATCCGGCCGTCGTCGAGGGAGACGATCGGCTGGTGCAGGAGCGCGAACTCGCCGTCGTGCAGCGCCGAACGCAGCCGCGTGGCCAGCTCCGCCTTGCGTACGACGTCGGCCTGCATCTGGGGCGCGTACAGCTCGACGCGGCCCTTCCCCGCGGCCTTGGCCCGGTACATCGCCAGGTCGGCGTTGCGCAGCAGCTCGCCCGCCGTGATGTCGGGCTCGGCGAAGGAGACGCCGATGGAGGCGGCGACCCGGACGTCCTTGTGGCCGTCGATCGCGTACGGCTGCGACAGGGCGATTCTGAGCCGGTCGGCCAGCTCGTAGATCTGCTGTTCCCTGGCGGTGTGGTCGCGACCTCCGTCGCCGACGATCAGCGCCGCGAACTCGTCACCGCCGAGACGGGCCGCGGTGTCTCCGGAACGTACGGAGTCGGCCAGCCTTCTTGCCGCCTGCACGAGCAGTTCGTCGCCCGCCTGGTGGCCGATCGTGTCGTTGACCTGCTTGAAGCCGTCGAGATCGATGAAGAGCACGGCGGTGCCCCGGTCGGTGGCCCGCCGTCCGGTCAGCGCCTGGCTGACCCGCTTGGTGAACAGCGCCCTGTTGGGCAGGTCGGTGAGCGGGTCGTGCTCGGCGTTGTGCTGTAACTGCGCCTGCAGGCGCACCCGTTCGGTGACGTCTCTGCTGTTGAGGATCAGACCGCCGTGGTGGCGGTTGATCGTGGACTCCACGTTCAGCCAGGCCCCGGTGCCGGACCGGAAGCGACATTCGATGCGGGTGGTGGGCTCCTCGACCTGGCTCGCGGCGAGGAACCTGCGCACTTCGTGGACCACGCGCCCGAGGTCCTCGGGGTGGATGATCGAGGCCAGCTCGGACCCGACCAGCTCTTCCGCGTCGCGTCCGTAGACGCCGGCGGCGGCCGGGCTGACGTACCTCAGGATCCCGTTCGGCGCGGCGATCATGATGACGTCGCTGGAGCCCTGCACCAGCGACCGGAAGTGGTTCTCCTTCTGCGCCAGCTCCTGGGTGAGCGTGATGTTGTCGAGGAGCATGATGCCCTGGCGCACGACGAGGGCCAGCACGACGGTGCAGGCGGTGAAGAGCACGACCCGGTCCACACTGTGGCCGTTCAGCACGTTGTAGAGAATCCCCAACGTGCAGACGGCGGCGGCCAGGTACGGGGTGAGCGCGGCCAGTGAACCCGAGATGGGCCGGGTGTGGCTGACCTGATAGCGCCCACCGGGCCCCTGCGGCCGCTCCTCGTACGGCGTCCCGCACCCCGGCCCCACCCACGGCGCGTACGCGAGCAGCAGCGACCCCGCGAACCAGCCCGCGTCGAGGATCTCCCCCGAGCGGTAGCTGGCGTGCAGCAGCGGTGAGGTGAACAGCGCGTCGCACATGACCGTCAGGGCGAGCGCGCCGATCGCCGTGTTCACCGCCGTGCGGTTGCCGGGCGAGCGCCGGAAGTGCAGGGCGAGGACCATGCTGACCAGAGCGATGTCGAGCAGCGGGTAGGCCAGCGAGAGCGCGGTGCGGGTGACGCTCTCCCCCTCGAACTCGGCGGTGTGCGCGAGGGCGAGGCTCCAGGAGAGGGTGACCAGGGATCCGGCGATCAGCCAGGCGTCGAGGCCGAGGCAGATCCAACCGGCCTTCGTCACGGGCCGCTTCGCGAGGACGAGGAGTCCGATGATCGCGGGCGGCGCGAAGCAGAGGAAGAAGAGGTCGGCGAGGCTCGGGATCGGCACCGGTGCCCGCAGGACGACCTCGTACCAGCCCCACACCCCGTTACCCAGCGACGCCATCAACGAGGAGAGCGCGAAGAGGAGCCAGGCGGGTCGGAAGCGGCTGCGCCGGCTGCGCGCATACAGGAAGTTCGAGACAGCGGCGACGGCGGCCGCGATGCTCAGCCCGAAGTCCCCCATGAACAGGGCGATTTCTTCGCTCCCCCAGCCGAGCGCGGACCCTGTGGCGTAGCCCGCGCACAGGAGGGTGAGCACCACCTGGGGGCCGGCGCCCGTACTGCGCCGCGAAGCGCGGGCGGGTACCGGAGTCCCGGTGTGCAGGGGAGCTCCCAGAGCGGTGGTGGTCGTCGGCTGGGCGGTCACCGGGCCGCCTCGGTCCGCCGGGCCACTCCGGTGTCCCGCTCGCCCTGCCCGGAGTGCGGATGCTTTCTGCGCCCACCACCGCGCGGGCCGCCGCGGTGTGGATGGCTCCTGCGGCAGCCCGGACTTCGCCCGCGCATCGGTGCGTGTGAGGGTCGCCGTCGGCGGCCCCGCCGCGTCGGATCGTTCGCCCATAGGCCGTGCATCGCCCGTCGCCCCCCTCGCAGTCCGTCACTCAACCCCGGCGCCACGTACCGAGCGGCGCTGCCCCAGTCGGGACGATACACCAGTCTCGTTACTCAGGGACATAGTTCCTCTACTCTCCGTAACGACCAGCGACGATGGCGGCACGCGGTGCAGCCGGACGAGCGCGGAGCGTGCGCGCCCGACCGCGGGCAGCCGCACGGGAGTTGCCCGTGGTGCTGCTGTGCCGCCGGTCAGCTGATGGTGAGCACGACGTTGTCGAGCGGCTGCCCGGCCGCGAAGCGGGTGAGCTGGGCGGCGAGGAGTCTCTTGGCGCGCGGCAGGAAGGCGGAGGTGGGACCGCCCACGTGCGGGGAGATGAGCACCCCCGGAGCCTGCCACAACGGGTGCTCCTGGGGCAGCGGTTCGGGGTCGGTGACGTCCAGCGCCGCCGTGATACGGCCACTCTCGAGCTCCGTGAGAAGCGCCTTGGTGTCGACGACGGGGCCGCGGCTGACATTCACGAGAAGGGCGCCGTCTTTGAGCCGCGCGAGGAAGTCGGCGTCCACCAGGCCGCGGGTGTCCTCGGTGAGCGGCGTGACCAGCAGGACGACGTCGGCCTCGGGCAGCAGCTCCGGCAGGTCCGCGAGCGGGTGCACGGGCCCGCGCTCCGTCGTGCGTGCGGAGCGTGCGACGCGCGCGACCCGCGCCACCTCGAAGGGGACGAGCCGGTCCTCGATGGCCGAGCCGATCGCCCCGTACCCCACGATGAGGACATTTTTGTCGGCGAGCGCGGGACGGAACCCGGAGCGCCACTCCCCCAGGTCCTGTCCGCGTACGAAGTCGGGTACGCCGCGCAGGGAGGCGAGGATCAGGGTGAGCGCGAGTTCGGCGGTGCTGGCGTCGTGCACCCCGCGCGCATTGCACAACTCCACGCCCGGACGCAGGTACTTGAGCCCGTTCTGTACGTGGTCGACGCCCGCGGAGAGGGTCTGCACCACCTGTAGGGACGTCATCCGCGGCAGGGGCTGAACGGCGATGTCGGCTCCCTTCATGTAGGGGACGACGTAGTACGCGCAGTCGGCCGGGTCCGCGGGAAAGTCCGGTTCGCCGTTCCAGAAGCGGTAGTCGAGCCCTTCGGGAAGGCCGGGGATCTCGTCAGCGGGAAAGGGCAGCCATACGTCACCAGTCATGGTCAGGAGGCTATGTCAGCCGCGCCGACGTGCAGAGGTTAGGTTGGTGACCAAAGACAGGGAGGGTCACGAGCAGGTGGAGCGCAAGGCGATCGGGGCGGCGGCGCTCGAGGTGGGGGCGGTCGGGCTCGGCTGCATGCCGATGAACTGGGCGTACACCGGCTCGCGACAGCGCGGCGAGGAGTCCTTGCGCACCGTGCACGCCGCGCTCGACCGGGGCTGCACTCTGATCGACACCGCCGACATGTACGGGCCGTTCACGAACGAGCTGCTGCTCGGCCGGGTCCTTAAAGAGCGGCGCGCGGACGCGTTCGTGTCGACGAAAGTGGGGCTGCTCGTCGGGGAGCAGCACATCGTGGCGAACGGCCGCCCGGGCTATGTGAAGCGGGCGTGCGACGCGTCGCTGCGTCGTCTGCAGACCGACCACATCGACCTGTACCAGCTGCACCGGGCCGACCCGGAGGTCCCGGTCGAGGAGACCTGGGGCGCGATGGCGGAGCTGGTGGGCGCGGGCAAGGTGCGCTCCCTGGGGCTGTGCGCGGTGGGCGCGCGGGCCACGCGCCGCGGCGGCCGGGCCGGGCTGCACGCCGGAACGATTCAGCAACTGGAGCGGGTCCAGCAGGTGTTCCCGGTGAGCTCGGTGATGGCCGAAATGTCGGTGTGGTCGCCGGAGGCACTGGAGACGCTGCTGCCGTGGTGCGCGGTGCGCGGCGTCGGGTTCCTGGCGGCGATGCCGCTGGGCAACGGGTTCCTGACCGGCACGCTGACTCCGGGCCAGGGCTTCGAGCCGGACGATGTGCGGGCCCGCCACCCCCGGTTCACCGCGGAGATGATGGCGGCGAACCAGCCGATCGTGGCCGGCCTGCGCCGGGTCGCGGCGCGCCGCGGCGAGGGCGTGACGCCGGCGCAGGTGGCACTGGCCTGGGTGCTCGCGCAGGGCCGGAACGTGGTGCCGGTGCCCGGGGCCAAGCATGAGCGGTGGGCGGCGGAGAACGCGGCGGCCGGTGAACTGACGCTGGCGGAGGACGAATTGGCGGAGATAGCGAAACTGCCGGCGGCCCAGGGCTCCTGGGACTGACGGCGGCGGGGGCCGGCGATATTCGGCCGGGCCCGATGCGACCTGGCCGGATTCGGTCCGGACCCGATCCGACCGGGCCTGATCCCTTCGACGGAGATCGGGAACCTGCGCGGGGCGAGCGGTGTATGAACGGTAGAACCATCGCGTCGAAGGGATCCTGATCGTGCAACGTCAGACTGTGCGGCCCGCGTTGGCCGTGGCCGCCTGTGCCGCGTTCCTGTTCACGGCCGGGTGCTCCTCCGGCGGTGACGGACAGCCCGGCAAGGACAAGACGTCCGCGCCGAGCATGAGCGACGCGGGCAAATCACCCGCCTCGCCGACCTCGGGCGACGTCCCGCCGGCGAAGGGATCGGTGACCGTCGTGCGCACGGTCACCGAGGACCTCAAATCGCCGTGGGGGCTGGCCCCGCTGCCCGAGGGCGACCTGCTGGTCTCGTCCCGGGACGAGGGGACGATCACCCGGGTCGACACGGAGACCGGGAAGAAGACGGAGCTCGGCTCGGTGCCCGGGGTTGCCCCGGCCGGCGAGGGCGGCCTGCTGGGCCTCGCGCTCTCGCCTTCCTATGCCTCGGACCACATGGTCTACGCGTACTTCACGACGGAGTCGGACAACCGCATCGCGCGGATGCTGTACGACGAGAAGAAGCCCGCCGGTGAGCAACTGGGCGCTCCGGACACGGTGTTCAAGGGCATTCCCAAGGGCTCGAACCACAATGGCGGGCGGATCGCGTTCGGCCCGGACGACTTGCTGTACGCGGGGACGGGCGAGACGTACCACACCGAATTGGCGCAGGACAAGAAGTCCCCGGGCGGCAAGATCCTTCGTCTCACGCCGGACGGCACCCCCGCGCCGGGCAATCCGTTCGGCGGCTCCCCGGTGTACTCGTACGGGCACCGCAATGTGCAGGGCCTGGCCTGGGACTCGAAGAAGCGGCTGTGGGCCTCGGAGTTCGGCCAGGACACCTGGGACGAGCTGAACAACATCGTGGCGGGTGACAACTACGGCTGGCCCGATGCCGAGGGCAAGGGCGGCAAGTCCGGCTATCACGACCCCATCGCGCAGTGGCACACGCAGGACGCCTCCCCCAGCGGTATCGCCTATGCCGAGGGTTCGATCTGGATGGCGGGCCTCCGGGGTGAGCGCTTGTGGCGCGTCCCGCTGGACGGCACCAAGGCGGCACACGATCCGCAGGAGTTCCTGAGAGGGAAGTACGGGCGGCTGCGCACGGTGGTCTCCGCCGGCGGCGACAAGTTGTGGCTGGTGACGAGCGAGACGGACACGCGCGGCACACCGGGGAAGGGGGACGACCGCATTCTGGAGCTGAAGGTCAGCTAGTCCTGGCCGTGATCACTCCGGTCACTGTGGTCACCGTGATCGCGGGGCTGGTCGGTATCCCGCTCTGCCGGGGCGTCCGGGGGCCGGACGACCACCTTGCCGGAGGAGAGGTCTATCGGGCCGCGGCCGGGGTCGCCGTCGTTCAGGTCGACGCGGGTCAGCTCCAGGCGCTTGCGCTCGTCGTTGGTGTGCTTGCGGCCGGGGGCGAACAGCTCCTCGAACATGTTGAACACTGCGCCTCCTGGTGGCGTGGCGGCCAAGCCTCCCATTCAGCGTACGGGAGGGCCCGGCAACGGCCTCAGCCCTTGGCGCCGGGCGGTGCCAGTACCGGCTGCTCGGGGAAGAGATGCAGCCGGTGGGCCAGGGCCGCCGCCTCTCCGCGGCCCGCGACGCCCAGCTTGGCGAGGATGTTGGAGACGTGGACGCTGGCGGTCTTCGGGGAGATGAAGAGGGCCTCGGCGATCTGCCGGTTGCTGCGGCCGGCGGTGACCAGGCGCAGGACGTCCCGTTCGCGGCTGGTGAGGCCCAGTTCCTCGGCGGGGTCGGCCGGGGCCTCGGAGCGCGGCACGTCGCGGGTGAGGCTGAGCCGGGCGCGCTGGGCGAGCAGGGCGACGGACTCGGCGAGCGGCCGGGCGCCGAGGTGGTCGGCGACGGCTCCGGCGAGGCGGAGCAGTTCGGTGGCACGGTCGCGGTCGTCCTCGGTGGGGCCGCCGTCGGAGGCGGAGGAGGCGAGGAGGGACTCGGCGAGGCGGAGTCGGACGCGGGCCAGGTCGTGCGGGCGGTCGAGAGGTTCGAGGGAGGTGACGGTGGCGGACCAGTCGTCGGGGGTGTCGCGGCCCTCGGCGCGCAGGAGTTCGGCGCGTACCCACTGTTCGTGGGCGGCCCAGACGGGGACCGGGGTGGCCTGGCTCTTGGCGGCGTCCCGGATGCGGGCGACGGCCTCGGCGCGGCCCGGGTCGGCGGCGGGCAGGCCGAGTGCGTCGGCCTCCGCTGCGGCGGCGGTGCGCAGCAGCGGCCAGGTGTAGCGGTGCATGGAGGGCGGCAGTCCGGCGGCGACGGTGCGGGCGAGTGCGGCGCGGGCGTCGAGGAGGCGGCCTCGGGCTGCGGCGAGAGCGAGGGTGAGATGGGCGAGCGGAAGGGAGTACTGCGGCATCGGGTCGTGGGTGCCGTAGTGCTCGTGGGCGGCGGCGAGATGTCCGGCCGCCTCCTGGAGGGCGCCGCGGTGCAGCGAGATGGTCGCGAGGTGCACGCTGACGGTGCCGCGGGGCTTGGCGCTCAGGGCGGAGCGGCGGGTCCGGTCTGCGGCCTCGACCGCCTCGTCCCAGCGGCCGAGGGAGATCAGGGACTCGGCCTTGTTGGACCGGACCCAGCCCTTGGAGTCGGTGAGGCCGTAGCGGCGGCACAGGGCGATGCCCTCGTCGCAGATCCGGACGGCTTCCGCGGAGCGGCCGGCGCCTTCGAGGCAGGAGGGCAGGTTGACGTTGACGTTGCTGATGCGGGCGATCAGGCCGAGCTCGACGGACCGGTCGCGCACGGCGTACATCTCGGTGAAGCCACGCTCGATGTCGCCGGCGTCGACGAGGAGGCCGCCGAGGACGAGGCGGGCGTGCAGTTCGGTCTCGACGGCGCCGACCATGTGGGCGTACTCGACGGCACGTTCGGCGGCGGCGAGGGTCTCGGCGCCGGGGCTGTGCAGCATTCCCCAGGCGGCGGCGTGGGTGAGGACCTCGGCGTGCACGTCGGACGGAGGCAGCCCGCGGACCAGCTCCTGGGCGGTGGCTATCTCGTCCCAGCCGTTGCCGCGGCCGGTGTGGGAGCTGATCCGGGAGCGCTGGATCCAGAACCAGGCGGCACGCAGGGGGTCGCCCTCGCCATTGGCGGCGGCCTCGTCGAGGATGCGGATCGCGCGTCTGCTGATCTTCATGGCGCGTTCCCGCTCGCCGCACAGCCGGCCCGCGACGGCGGCCTCGCCCATCAGGTCGAGGTAGCTGAGCGGAGTCGTGGCGGGGTCGCAGCCGCAGGCCGGATAAAACTCGGCGTAGTCACCGAGACGGAGCGCGGCCCGGATGGGCTCCGGTGCTCCGTCCCAGAGCTCCATCGCCCGTTCCAGCAGCCTGAGTTGCTCGGCGTAGGCGTGTCGGCGGCGCGCTTCGACGCAGGCGTCGAGGACGGCGGGCAGCGCCTTCGCGGGGTCGTGGGCGTGGTACCAGTAGGTGGCCAGGCGCATGGCGCGGGCGTCGACGGGGACGAGCGCGGGCTCGGCCTCGAGGGCTTCGGCGTAGCGGCGGTTGAGGCGGGAGCGCTCGCCGGGCAGCAGGTCGTCGCTGACGGCTTCGCGGACCAGGGAGTGGCGGAAGCGGTAGCCGTCGCCGTCCGGGGTGGCGTGCAGGATGTTGGCGCCGACGGCCGCGCGCAGGGCTTCGATGAGTTCGTCCTCGCCGAGCCGGGCGACGGCGGCGAGCAGTGGGTACTCGACGGTGGAGCCGCCCTCGGCACAGATCCGGGCGATGCGCTGGGCGGATTCGGGCAGCGATTCGACGCGGACGAGGAGGACGTCGCGCAGCGAGTCGGTGAGGCCGGTGGCGCAGCCCTCGGACGCGGAGACGGCGAGCTCCTCGACGAAGAAGGCGTTGCCGTCGGAGCGCCGGAAGATGTCGTCGACGACGGCCCGTTCGGGTTCGGCGGCCATGATCCCGGCGACCTGGCGGGCCACTTCGTCGCGGCTGAGGCGGCCGAGGTCGATGCGGGTGACGGTGCGCAGCCGGTCGAGTTCGGCGAGCAGGGGACGCAGCGGGTGGCGGCGGTGCACGTCGTCGGCGCGGTAGGTGGCGACGACGGCGAGGCGGCCGCTGCGCAGGGTACGGAAGAGGTACGAGAGGAGGTGGCGGGTGGAGGCGTCCGCCCAGTGCAGGTCTTCGAGGACGACCACGACGGTGTGCTCGGCGGCGATGCGCTCCAGGAGGCGCCCGGTGAGTTCGAAGAGGCGCGCGGTGGCGCTCTCGTCGCCGCGTCCGTCGGGGCTCCGTGCCGTCCGGTCGCCCAACTCCGGGAGCAGTCGGGCCAGTTCGTCCTCCCGGCCGGCCGCGGCGAGGTCGAAGGCGTCGGGCACCTTGCGGCGCAGCGCGCGCAGGGCGGCGGAGAAGGGGGCGAAGGGCAGGCCGTCGGCGCCGATCTCGACGCAGCCGCCGGTGACGACGAGGGCGCCCTGTCGGCAGGCCCCTGCGGCGAACTCCTCGACGAGGCGGGTCTTGCCGACCCCGGCTTCGCCGCCGAGCAACAGCGCCTGGGGCGCGCCGTCGACGGCGCGCGCGAGGGCGGTGTTCAGTACGCCCAGCTCGTCGGCGCGGCCGACGAACACCGGGCTGACGGACCTGGTTTCCACACCGGCGAGCATCGCACACGGATACGAGGGGGCGGCAGAGTTTTCGGTGGGGACGGGGAAGGGGAGGACGGCAGGCAGTCCGTCCTCCCCCGGAGAGTCCCCCGTGGCCCTTCCCCCGGTCCGAGGTGCCGGGCTCATGCCGCGCGCGGGGCACGGTGCCGGCGCGGCCGTTCCGTGCTCACCCGCCCCTCGGCCTCGTGGCCGGCCGAGCGGCGCTCGGCGCGGCGGGCCTTGGCGGCGGCGCGGGCCGCGCGGGCCAGCCGGTGGGTGTCGGCCCGCTGGATGAGTTCGGCGGAGCGGACCTGGTGCAGCTCGTACTCGAACATCTCGTCCTCCTGGTGACGATCGTCTGCGGTTCTCGCGGACCGTTCTCCGCGATGCCTCAACTTTCGTTTCCCAGGGGGGTGCGCCACATCGGGAGAGTGCCGCATGTTCGAGGGCCGGGATGCCTTACTCGTGGCCGGAGATGCCTTAGGCGCCCAGGGCAGCCGCGTACGACTGCCTTAGGCGCCTTGCAAAGACCGGTAAGACCGGTAAGACCTCCTCGGGTACCGCCTCAGCTGTCTCAGCTGGTCTTGGGCAGGCCCAGGAGCAGGTCCGAGTACTTGGCCACGGCGAGCAGCAGGCCGAGGACGCCGAGGGAGACGCCGGCCCACGCGGTCGACTTGATCCAGACCGCCTGCGCCTTGCCGGGTACGCCGAACGCGGGCCGCACCAGGACGACCGCGCCGACGATGAGGGCGATCAGCGAGAAGATCCCGCCGACCAGGGCGGCGGCGTGCCAGGAGTCGCCGTAGACCTCGGAGACCTGGGTGGCGACGCTCGCGGTCTGGGTGGTGTTGAGCTGGCCGATGAGCGACTCGCGGGCCGACGCCACCGTGCCGAGCCAGCTGCCGCTGAGCGCGACGATGCCGAGGGCCACGGAGACGATGGCGCCCGCACCCTGGCCGGTGCCGGTCGGGCGCGCGGCGGCGGCCTCCTCCTTGGCGAGGAGTTCCTCGTAAGCGGCGTCGTCGTCCGCGGCGTCGTCGTCCACGCCGTCCTCGGCCGCGATGGCCTCGTTCTTGGTCCCGGTCGGCTGCTCGGCCGTCCCGGGGGCGTCCGTCGGCTCGCTCGCCTCGACGGCCTCCTCGTTCTCCTTCCGCTCGGCGGCGTCGGGCTGCGCATCAGTCTTCGTAGTCATGCTTCGCACCGTACGGACGGAGTCTGAGAAGTCTCTTAACGTTTCTTGTGGGAGTCGCGCGCGCTGCGCCATTCGGGGGCCAGGACCGACCAGACCTCCAGGTCGTGGCGGACTCCCTGCCACAGATGGGCCTCGCGGTGCACGCCGTCCCGGGTGAATCCGAGCCGTTCGGCGACGTTCAGGCTCGGCACGTTGCCGGACGCGGCGACCCACTCCACGCGGTGGATGCCGCGCTCCTCGACGGCCCAGTCGATCAGGTGCCGCATGGCCCGCGTGACCAGGCCGCGCCCCGCCGCGGCGGGCTCCAGCCAGCAGCCGACCTCGCAGGTGCCGGCCGCCGCGTCGAAGTGCAGGGCGAGGACGCCTCCGACGAGCGTGCCGTCCAGCCAGATGCCGTGGTAGGAGGCCGTGTCGGCGGCGCGCAGGTCGGCGTAGCGCTGGAGGGTCTCCCGGGCGGACGTCACATCGGTGGCCTTGGACCCGAATGGGATGAACTGCCCGATGAACTCCCGGCCGCGGTCGAGATGGCGCAGGAACTCCTCGGCGTGCCAGGGCTCCAGGGGGCGCAGCTCGGCTCTGCCGTCATCCAGCGGTATCGCGTACATCGGGCTCCCTCATTACGTCCATCGGTACGTCGTCCGGCGCGCCGCGCCGCCCGGGGATCCTCGCATCCGCGGCTGCCGCCCGGCACTCCGGCGGTTCGATGCTGAGGCGGGGCAGGCGGCGGTCGAGCCAGCCGGGCAGCCACCAGTTGGCGCCGCCGAGCAGGTGCATCAGGGCGGGCACCAGGAGCGTGCGCAGGATGAACGCGTCGACGGCGACCGCCGCGGCCAGCGCGATGCCGAACATCGCGATCACCCGGTCGCCGCTGAGCACGAAGGCCAGGAAGACCGAGATCATGATCACGGCCGCCGAGTTGATCACGCGGCTGGTCTCGGCCAGGCCGACCCGGACGGCCCGCCGGTTGTCGCCGGTCTCCAGCCACTCCTCGTACATCCGGCTCACCAGGAACACCTGGTAGTCCATGGACAGGCCGAAGAGCACCGACACCATGATGACCGGCAGGAACGGTTCGATCGGCCCGGATCTGCCCAGGCCGAGGAGTTCGCTCCCCCAGCCCCACTGGAAGATCGCGACGACGACTCCGAAGGCGGCGGCGACGGCCGCGACGTTCATCGCGGCGGCCTTCAGCGGGATCCCGAGCGAGCGGAACGCGAGCAGCAGGAGTACGCAGCCGAGCCCGACCACGACGCCCACGAAGAGCGGCAGTTTGCCGATGACGACCTGGGCGAAGTCGTCGTAGCCGGCCGTGACGCCGCCGACCTGGACCTCCAGCGAGCTGCCCTGTTCGGCCCGGGGGACGACGTCGGCGCGCAGCCGGCCGACGAGTTCGCTGGTCCGGTCGGACTGCGGTGCGGAGGTGGGGACGACGGTGAGGTAGGCGGCGCTGTCGTCGTGGTTGTACGTCACCGGGGAGACGGCGGCGACGCCCTCGGTGTCGCCGAGATCGCTCGCCAGCTGGGCGAGCGCCAGCTTGTCCTGGGCGCCGTGCACGTCGCCGACCAGGGTGAGCGGCCCGTTCATGCCGGGGCCGAAGCTGTCGGCGAGCAGGTCGTAGGCCTGCCGGGTGGTGCTGGACGCGGCGTTGTTGCCCTGGTCGGAGGTGCCGAGGTGGAGGAAGAGGGTGGGCAGCGCGAGGACCGTGATGACGGCGAGGGCGAGGCCGCCGAGCAGTCTCGGGTGGCGCTCGACGAAGACGGCCCAGCGGGCGGCGAGCCCGGTCGGCAGCTCCGGTGCGGGCCCGTGCGCGGCGAGTCTGCGCCGCTCGCGCCGTGACAGGGCGCGCATCCCGACGAAGGAGAGCAGCCCCGGCAGCAGGGTCACGGAGGCGGCGACGGTGAGCAGCACGGTGACCGACGCGGCGATCGCGACGCCGTTGAGGAAGCTGAGCCGCAGGGTCAGCATGCCGAGCAGGGCGATGCACACGGTGGCGCCCGCGAAGACGACGGCCCGCCCGGTGGTGGCCACGGCCCGTTCGGCGGCGACCGCGACGGGCAGCCCGCGTTTCAGCCCGCGCCGGTGCCGGGTCACGATGAACAGCGCGTAGTCGATGCCGACGCCGAGTCCGACGAGCATGCCGAGCATCGGCGCGAAGTCCGCGACGGTCATGGCGTGGCCGAGCAGCACGATGCCCGCGTACGCGGTGCCGACGCCGATCAGCGCGGTGGCGATGGGCAGCGCGGCCGCGGCGAGCGAGCCGAAGGCCAGGAAGAGCACGACGGCCGCGACCACGACGCCGATGGCCTCGGACAGATGCCCGGACGTCGGTTCGGTGAGCGCGACGGCGCTGCCGCCGAGCTCCACCCGCAGCCCGTCGGGCCCGTGGGCTCCGGCGTCGCGCGCCGTGTCCACGACGGCCTGCGCCTGGCTCTTCGGGATGTCGTCGGCCTGCTGCTCGAAGGTGACCGTGGCGTACGCGGTGTGCCCGTCGGCGCTGATCCGGTCGGCGCCCTGGGCCTCGTACGGCGAGACGACGGACGAGACGCCGGGCAGTTTCCCGATCTGGTGCAGCGTGTTGCTCATCGCCGTCTCGACGTCGGCGGCGCGCACGGTGGAGCCGTCGACGTGCCAGACGACGGTGTCACTGTCGCCGCCGAGGCCGGAGAAGCTCTCGTCGAGGAGGTGGGCGGCCCGTCCCGATTCCGTGCCGGGTGCCTCGTAGTCGTTCGAGTACGCGGACCCGGCCACCGCGGCCGCCGCGCTCGTCCCTCCGAGCGCGAGCAGCCACAGCAGGACGACGACGAGCCGGTGCCTGACACACCACCGTGCGAGTGCGGCCACGGACGTGCTCCCTGGGGGTTTTATGGATCTTTACCGGGAACAGTCGGTGATCAGCCCACATCAGCTGAACCAGCCCGCAAAGAACACGTGAGCAAGGGCCAGTCACTCTTACAGCCAGAAGTGATCCTTTGTCGCTTTCGTGGGTTTACTCACATGGGCGGTGACCAGGGTTGGCGGTCAGCCGGACACGCTCGGCCGCCCGTCCTCGACGTGCCCCATGAGACGCCGGTGGAAGGCGTCGCCGGATGCGACCTCGATGTCGTACCAGCCGTGCGTCTCCTCCGTCTCGTGCACCAACGTGACGGTCCGGCCGGGCCGGACGACAACCGTCCGCTTCCCTACGGTGAACGTCCGCGCCGTCTCCCCCGTGCCGCGCAGCCGGATGCGCACGGCACGCGCGCGTGCGTCCACGGTGGTCGTGACGTCGGCGCCGAAGTCCGTTCGCCCCCGGAACTCGCGCCGGAATCCGCCGGGACCGGTCACCACGAAGTCGTACGCGCCCTCACGCACCGGCACGGTCGCGTCCCGCAGGACGTCGAAGTGGAGCGGCGCCGCGAACTCCCCCGCGTACGGGTAGAGCGTGAAGTGCGCGCTGGAGCGGCCGGTGTTGACGAGGCTCAGCGTCAGCTTTCCCTCGTGCACGCGCGCGTGGGCGTCCGGCTGGTACGGCAGGGCCCGGGCCGGCCGGGTGCCGGGCTCCTGCACGGGCATCGACTGCTTCAGCGGCGGCTGCGGCGCCCAGCGGCCGCCGAACCCGGGGACGGCGCCGGGCTGTTCGACCTCGGGCTGCCGGTGTCCGTGCCGGAAGTCGAAGGCCCCGGTCAGGTCGCCGGTGACCTGGCGGCGCCAGGCCCCGATGTTGGGTTCGCGCACGCCGGTCCACTGCTCCAGGAAGCGGATCACGGACGTGTGGTCGAAGACCTCGGAGCACACGTACCCGCCCACGGTCCACGGCGAGACGACGAGCATCGGCACCCGCACGCCCAGCCCGGTGGGCAGGCCCTGCCACCGCTCCTCCGTGACCTCGGGCCCCGGCGCGGGAGGCGGTACGTGGTCGAAGAACCCGTCGTTCTCGTCGTAGTTGATGAAGACGGCCGTCTTCCGCCACACCTCGGGGTGCGAGGCGAGCGCGTCGAGCACCTTGTAGACGATGGTCGCGCTGTGGATCGGTGAAGAGACGGAAGGGTGTTCGGAGTCCACGGCGGACGGCACGAGGTAGGAGACGCGCGACAGCTTCCCGCGCGCGACGTCGTGCGCGAACGTCTCGGCGAGCTTCCCGGTCGGCACGCGCCGCAGCGCGCGCTCGAACAGCGACCGCTCGCTCCTGCTCAGCGTCGCGACCCCCTTGTCCAGGGTGGCGAGGAGCGCGGCCCGCTCGTCCTCGTCGGCGGCGTCGCGCACTTTCGCGTAGAAGGCCTCCATGTAGGTCAGGCCGGTGCCGGCCAGGACCTTCTTCGCGATGGCCTTGAAGGTGGTGAAGAACTCGATCTGGTTGTCGGTGAAGTTCTCCCACTCGGTGTACGTCTGCCAGCTCACGCCCGCCTTCTCCAGGCGCTCCGGGTAGGTCCCCCAGTCGTAGCCGGGGTGCGTGCCCTCGTCGTAGGCGTCGTTGCCGACGGCCCGGTTGCCGTTCGGCTCGAAGCCGGTCTTGCCGCTCCACAGGTGGTTGCGGTTGGGGCTCGTCGAGGAGTGGATGGAGGAGTGGTAGGCGTCGCAGACGGTGAAGGTGTCGGCGAGTTCGTAGTGCAGCGGGATGTCCTCGCGCGTGTAGTACGCCATCGTGGCCGCGGTCTTCGCGGTGATCCACCCGTCGTGCCAGCCGCCGTGCGACGCCTTGGCGCCGCCGGACCAGGAGTGGTCGAGGGCGCCTATGTACTGGAGGTCCTTCTTCTGCGTCGCGGCCGCTTCCCGTACGGGGAACGGGAGGACGGCGCGCACTCCGCCCGGCTGCTCGAACACGCTGGTGCCGCCGGGCAGCCGGATCGCGTTGCGGTCGCCGAAGCCGCGCACGCCGCGCAGGGTGCCGAAGTAGTGGTCGAAGGACCGGTTCTCCTGCATCAGGATCACGACGTGCTCGATGGCGTCGAGCCCGCCCCGGGGAGGCGCGCCCTGTTCGGCCTGGGCCGCGACGGCCTGCTGCAGCGAGGGCGGCAGGAACGATCCGACGGCTGCGGCGCCGAGCGCGCCGCCGCCGACGGCCATGAGGCGTCTGCGGGACAACTCGGGTGACTGCGGGGACTCCGACGACGGTGACACGGGACCTCCGTACGTAAAGGTCTGCGACTGACCCATTGACTGGTACGGCGGGGACGGTAGCGACGCCAGATGGCCCTGGGAAGTACGTGAACCAGCCGAAACGTAAACGTCCAAGCATCCGGGACAAAGGTCCAACCACTGGTTCGGCTGGTGGTTCAACCGCTGGTTCAACTGCTAGCCGAGCAGGGCGAGTCCGGCCCACAGAGCCACCGTCGAAGCGAGCAGCGTGGCCGGCACCGTGAGCAGCCCGAGCCGGGTGAAGCCGCCGAGATCCGGCTCGGTTCCGTGGGCGTGCACGATGCGCCGCCACAGCAGGGTCGCCAGGGACCCCACGTACGTGAGGTTCGGGCCGAGGTTGACGCCGATGAGCGCGGCGAGCACCGGGCCGGGGCCCGCCGGGGCGACGGCCGGCAGCAGGGCGAGAATCGCGGGCAGGTTGTTGATGAGGTTGGCGAGCACCGCGGCCACGCCGGCGATCGCGAGCAGCGTCGGCAGGGAGGAGCCCGCGGGCAGGACGTGTGCGATCCCGTCGCCGAGCCCGTTGTCGACGACGGCCTTGACCACGACGCCGAGGGCGAGGACGAAGAGGCAGAAGGGGAGGTTGAGGGCCTTCACCAGTTCGCCCGGGGTGCTCCGGCGCCGCAGCAGCGAGCGGGCCCCGAGCACGAGCGCGCCCGCGAACGCGGCCCACAGCGGCTCGATCCCCGCGAACGACGTGACGACGAACCCGGCGAGCGTCAGCGCGAGCACCACCAGCGTGAACACCGGGACACCCGTCGCGTCCTCGGGGTCGGGGTCGTGCGCGGGCGCCGCGAGATCATCGGCGAAGTACCGGCGGAACACCGCGTACTCGATGCCGATCGCGACCAGCCACGGCAGCGCCATCAGCCCCGCGAACCGGCTGAACGTCAGCCCGCTCGCCGCGAACGCCAGCAGGTTCGTCAGGTTGGAGACGGGCAGCAGCAGGGACGCCGAGTTGGCGAGGTGGGCGCTCGCGTAGACGTGCGGGCGCGGGCGGGCGCCGATGCGGGCCGCGGTGGCGAAGACGACCGGGGTGAGCAGCACGACGGTGGCGTCCAGGCTGAGCACCGCGGTGACCCCGGCGGCCACCGCGAAGACGCCGCCGAGCATGCGCTTCGGACTGCCGTGACAGGCCCGCGCGACGGCGTCACCGGCAGCCTTGAACAGCCCGTCGTCGGCGCAGAGTTGAGCCAGGAGCAGGATCGCCGCGAGGAACCCGACGACGGGGAGCAGCTCTTCGGTCTCGGCCCAGGCATGGTCGGGGGTGACCAGTCCCACGGCGACGGCGACGGCCGCGGCAGGCACGGCCGCGACTGCTTCGGGCCAGTTGCGAGGTCTGACGACCGCGAAGGTGAGCACGACAGCAAGAAGGGCAAGGGAGGCGAGCAACACTCAAGCCCCGCCTTTCGGACGAGAGGCAACGGGGTCCGGGGCAGAGCCCCGTGACCTGAACGCAAAGCGGCGGCGGCGCACCGGGTGACCCGGTGC